>JAGHTV010000175.1 GCA_018065165.1 Candidatus Sodaliphilus fimicaballi
ATATCATATAATTGGAAATGATATCTGGTAAAGTTTGGCGAGTTCGCAAATATTCGCTATATTTGTAGGAAATATAAACACGCGTAAAAGCTATGCCACAATTTGCTGAAGTATTGTTGCCGCTGTCGATACAGGGCAGTTACACCTACCACATTCCACCCACGATGGTGTTGAGTGTGGGTAGTCGTGTGCTGGTACCCTTTGGCCGCAAGAAGATTTACACAGCGATTGTGTCGATGCTACACGACATCGCCCCCAAGGGATATGAGGTGAAGGACATATTGAGTGTGCTTGACCCCTACCCCATCGTGCGTCACCCGCAACTCAAGTTTTGGGACTGGCTGTCGGACTACTACCTGTGTACGCCAGGTGAGGTGTACAAGGCCGCTGTGCCATCAGGGCTCAAGGTTGAGAGCGAGACATTTATCAGTCCAAACCCCGACTTTGAAGAGGAAGTTCCCGGAACACTGAGCGACAAAGAAAAAGTGGTGCTTGACTTCACGACTCAAAGAGGTCGCATCCAGATAGCCGACATAAGCAATGCCACAGGATTCAAGAATGTTGAGGGCGTTGTGAGCAAGTTGCTGGATATGGGTGCAATACATGTGAGCGAGCGTGTGGTTGACAACTATCGACCGCGTACCGAGGCGTGCGTGACGCTGACCATTGACCAGAACGACGACGAAGCGTTGAACCGATTCTTTGACGAGGTGAAGCGTGCTCGCAAGCAAGAGCAACTCATACTTGCCTACCTGGACATGTCGCACTGGATGAGCAAGGGTAAGAAACCACTGGAGGTGACTAAGGAGTCTCTGCTCAAGCGTGCTGGTGTGAGCGCGGCAGTGTTGAGTGCCGCTGTTGCACGAGGCATATTCTCGATATACAAAAAGGAGATAAACCGCTTTGACACGCTTGCCGACAACCTCATTAACCCGCCAACACTCACCGAAGAGCAAAAACGAGCCTACGGCGAGATACACCGCTCGTTTATCGACAAGGATATCACACTGCTGCATGGCGTTACATCTAGCGGCAAGACATCAATATACATGCACCTCATCAAGGATGTACTGGAGCAAGGCAAGCAAGCACTATATCTAGTTCCTGAGATTGCACTCACCACGCAGTTGACTCGCCGCCTGAAGGCAGTGTTTGGCAACAAGCTGCTCATATATCACTCAAAGTTCAGCGACAACGAACGCGTAGACATATGGCGCAAGCTACTGCTGAGCAATGAACCGTGCGTAGTCATAGGCGTGCGTTCGTCGGTATTCCTCCCCTTCAGCAAGTTGGGCATCATCATAGTTGATGAGGAGCACGACAGCAGTTACAAGCAACAGGATCCCGCCCCCCGCTACAACGGTCGTAACGCTGCCATAATACTGGCAAGCATGCACGGAGCCAAGACGCTGCTAGGCTCGGCAACACCAGCCATTGAGGTATATTACCGTGCCCAGAAGGGGCAATATGGATTTGTGGAGCTGCTGACACGCTATGAGGGCATCCAGATGCCCGAGGTGAAAGTAATTGACACCAAGGTGGCCCGCAAGAAGCACGAGATGCGCGGAATGTTCTCGGGCGAACTGGTGTATGACTGCGGCAAGGCATTGACTAACGGCGAGCAGGTAATCCTGTTCCAGAATCGTCGTGGATATGCCCCAATGGTGCGTTGCAAGGAGTGTGGCGTAGTACCTCAGTGCGAGAATTGCGATGTATCGCTCACCTATCACAAGCACACACGCAGCCTCTCGTGCCACTACTGTGGTTTCCCGATGACACTGAACGACCTGTGCCCGGCGTGTGGACTGCCAGGCATACAAGTAGTGGGATATGGCACCGAACCCATCGAAGACGACATAGACAAGGTGTTCCCCGACGAGAAGATATCTCGCATGGACCTGGACACTACACGCAGCAAGGCGGCATACGACCGCATAATCGACGAGTTCTCGGCCCATAAGACCAACATACTAGTGGGAACCCAAATGGTGACCAAGGGACTCGACTTTGACGGTGTGAGCATAGTGGGCATACTTAATGCCGACACGATGATACGCTTCCCCGACTTCCGCTCGCACGAGCGTGCCTTTGACATGATGGAGCAAGTGGCAGGTCGTGCCGGACGCGCACACAAGCAAGGACATGTGGTGATACAGACCAGCGAACCCGACCACCCCGTGATAGGCTATGTAAAGAACCACGACTATAAGGGATTCTACGAGGAAGAATTGGCCGAGCGAGAGCAATTCATGTACCCTCCATTTAGCCGCATTATCAACATATACCTGAAGCATCGTGACAATGGCGTGTGCATGGAGATGGCAGTGCGACTGAGCAATATGCTACGTCAGGTGTTTGGTCAACGTGTGCTGGGCCCCGAGGCACCTCTTGTGGGTCGTGTGCAGAACATGTTCATACAGCAGATAGTGCTGAAAATGGAGATGCAGGCATCTATGCCCAAGGTCAAGAAGATATTGCGAGATACCTATGAACGCATGGTGGCAGCCGACTCTCGCATGAAGAGCGTGCGTCTGTATTATGATGTAGATCCAGTATAACTAATAACGAAACGCCCCAGCGGGGCTACTAAACGCTCGCGGAGCTCGCTACGAAAGCATAAAACAGAAAACGAAAACGACGGGGCTTGTAGTATATAACTCGATATTTCGATACTTCGATACTTCGACACTTCGAAATTTCGATATTTCGAATTATTGATCAGCTGTTAAATGATAATCCTTGAGTCTATTAACCCTTTAACCTATTAACCTTTTAACCCATTAACCCCTTAAAAATTGAGCAACTTGATGTGGGCACGGGTATACTTCATATCGTAGCGGGTGAAGTGCCACCATTCACGGCTATAGGTCCTAAATCCATTATCGGTAAGTACTTTCCTTAACAGCATGCGGTTTTTGCGTGCCTGCTCGGTTATGCGTCCTCGCTTCACAAGCTGTGCCTCGTTAGTGATGTGAGCATCGGTAGAGAAGGTGTCAAACGGTGTGCCCATATCGACTGGCACCCCTTTATATGTGAGTGCTATATCCACTGCAATGCCATAGTTGTGCGGTCCGCCACGATGTGGGCGTGCAACATATTTCTCGTTAGGCGTACCCTTCACGGCTTGCCACATGATGCGTTGTACGCTCACCGGACGGGCGGCATCATAGATGATGAAGCTGTAGTTGGGGTCGACCTTCTTGAGTTGCTTGAGAGCCGCCTTAAGGGCCATAGCAGCCGAGGGATGAAGGTAGGCTGTCTTGAAAGTGCCATACATATTGCGATGAACAAAATTGTCGGTAGTAGCATACTTAAGATTGACCGATATCGACGGGTCGATAGTTGCTACATTCACAAGATTGTATCGCTTGATGCTGGCATTAAAATCAGCAGTTTGTGCCTGTAGCAAAAAGGCACAAACTGCAAATATAATGGTTTGAAATATTTTCATAGGTAGCATTAGTCAAATACGCCCTCAAATGCCTGAGAATCGTCGCCACCGCCATCGGCAGCTCCGCCACCACCTCCACCAACAAAGATCTCGCCGGCGCAAGCACTGTAGCCATCGGGGAACTTGAACTTAGCACTAGTGCTATAGGGCAAAGAAGCGTCCTTGTAGACTTGTTGCATATACATACCATAGATAGGAGCCGAGACTGTACCGCCGACACCAACATTGCGTATGTAGCGTTCTTCACCACCCATCCATACACCAGTCACGAGTTCGGGAGTGAAGCCCATAAACCAACCGTCACTGTTGTCATTGGTAGTACCGGTCTTACCACAAGTCTGTGCACCGCCCAGGTAGCCCTTGATGCTGGCACCAGTACCGTGGTCGACAACGTTCATCATCATATCTACCATCTTGTAGTGACTGTCCTCGCTCATAACCTGAGTTTGTTGTGGAGTAAACTCGGCAATCACATTGCCACGGTTATCGCAAATGCGGCTTACGTAGATGGGCTCAACGCGCATACCGCCATTGGCAAAGGCAGAGTAGGCAGCAACCATCTCGCGCAGCGAAACCTCACAAGCGCCAAGGCTAAGTGCAGGAGTCTCTTCAAGATGGGCAGTAATGCCAAATGTATGCATCCAGCGAGCCAACTCAGAGGGTGGGAATACGAACTCACCGCGTTCCTCAATCCAGTTGGGAGATGTACCCTTCATGAAGCCAGCCGATACTGAGTTGATAGAACTTGTGAGTGCCGACTTCAATGACATTGTGCCACCTACACCCTTAGGAGTCCAAACGGTGTTGTACCACTTGACAGCAGGTTGTCCGCCAGGACGAACCGAACAGGGAGTGAGTCCACCATTCTCGATAGCATAAGAGTAGACATAGGGCTTAACGGTTGAACCAATCTGGCGACGACCTGTTGAAACCATATCATACTTGAAGAAGCGGAAGTCTGGACCACCTACATAGGCCTTAACATAGCCTGTGGTGGGATCCATTGACATAATAGCCGCACGCATAAATGCCTTAGAATAGAGCATTGAATCGAGAGGAGTCATATTAGTGACAAAGTCGCCATCGTAACTGAACAGGTGCACATCGGTGGGTGTGTTGAAGTTGTTCATAATCTCGTCCTCGCTCAACCCCTGCTCCTTGAGGGCATTGTAACGGGCTGTCTGGCGAATGGCCAGACGGATGAGCTTAGCCTTAAGCTTGGCATCGGCTGTATAGGGATTCTTCTTATTCTTAGTGAACTTCTTGAGCTGAGTGCGAAGAGCATTCTCGGCATACTCCTGCATATGGGCATCGATGGTAGTATAGATCTTGAGACCATCGGTGTAGATGTCGTAGTTAGTGCCATCGGCCTTCTGGTTCTTCTCGCACCAGCCAAACAGCGGATTAACCTCCCATGCGATAGAGTCGTCGACAAACTGCTGCTGGTTCCACTTGCTATAGTTCTTACGCTCGGGCTTCTTAGCAGTCATGACACGACGCAACTCCTCACGGAAGTAGGGAGCCATACCGTCGTTGTGGTCAACCTTGTGATAGCTGAGTGTGAGAGGTTGATTCTTGAGAGTCGAACAATCGGCAGCAGTGAGATAGCCAGCCTTCTCCATCAGGTCGAGAACCACATTGCGACGTTCACGAGTACGCTCGGGATAACGAATGGGGTTGTAATAAGATGGATTCTTACACATACCTACCAGAGTTGCAGCCTCAACGACATTGAGCTGAGCGGGTTCCTTGCCAAAGTAAACAAACGAAGCCGTCTTGATACCAACTGCGTTGTTGAGGAAGTCAAACTGGTTGAAGTACATCTTTATAATCTCGTCCTTGGTATAGTAGCGCTCGAGCTTGACAGCGATAATCCACTCGATAGGCTTCTGAAAGGCACGCTCAATGATGTTGCTCGACTCGGGCGAATAAAGCTGCTTAGCAAGCTGTTGAGTGATTGTACTACCACCACCAGCACTGCGGTTACCCATAATGATGCGCTTAACCAGTGTGCGGCCCAAGGCACGCATATCGATACCGCTGTGGCTGTAAAAGCGTACATCCTCGGTAGCGACGAGAGCCTCACGCAGGTAGGGAGACAGTTGGTCGAAATCGACATAAACGCGGTTGCCCTTGCTGCGATAGTAGCGACCCATCTCCTCGCCACCAGCCGCATAGATTGTAGAAGCGAACTTGTCGGTGGGATTCTTGAGTTGGTCAATCTCGGGGGTATAACCTATTACACCATTGTAAATGAGAATAATAACGAGCAGCACAGAACCCATAATTGCACCAAAGGCAATCCACATCTTCTTAGCGATAGATGCATGGAGGACAGCTCGCGAAACTTTGTTCTTCTTAATATTCATAGTTGCATTATTATCAAGTTGCTGTGGCGTGGTGCACTAAAGAGCGTAACACACCTATACAAGATGCAAAATTACAATTAAAAATCCTATATAGCAAGATTTTGGGGCAATTTTCACTGATCTGTAAGACGCTACAACATAATTTCAGGTATTCTTGGTTGGCGTTTTAGGCTAATCTAACAAAAAAGCACTACCGAGGTGATACGGTAGTGCTTGTGATTGATACTGTGCCCTGTGTCACACTGTGTGAGTAGAAGAATGGGCATCAGTCTTTTTCCTTCTGGCTGCGCAGGCGTGCTTCTTTCTTGCTGCTTGCGCTGCTTGTGTCTTTTTCTTCTTTAAGATCGATTTCGTTATGCTGACGATCATACACCTTGTATTCAAGATAGTTGAGCGACTGGTCGGGCAAGATCTTGAACTTGCGTCCGAACTCACGACGCCACTTGCTATACTCGCTGGTTAGCCAGCCTTTCTTGAGGTATGCGTCAACAAAAGGATGGACATACATAATGAAGTTGTTCACATTGAGTGAATTGACAAGGTAATCAATCTTGTCTTTCAACCTATCGGTAAAAAGCAGAGAAGGCTGAACTTCGCCCTTACCTCCACACGAAGGGCAGGTTTCAGCGGTCACGATGTCGAGTGCTGGTCTTACACGCTGTCGTGTAATTTGCATAAGGCCAAACTTACTGAGGGGCAATATGTTGTGTCGTGCCCTATCCTTGGCCATCACCTCACGCATGTGCTCATAGAGTTGCTGGCGGTGCTCGCTCTTGGCCATATCAATGAAGTCAATGACAATGATACCGCCCATGTCGCGCAATCGCAGTTGTCGAGCAATCTCCTCGGCGGCAAGCAGGTTGACATTGAGAGCGTTGCTCTCCTGGTCGGTCGAGCTCTTAGACCTGTTGCCAGAGTTGACATCGATGACGTGCAAAGCTTCAGTGCTTTCAACAATTATGTATGCTCCCGACCTGAATGATACAGTCTTACCAAATGAAGACTTGATTTGCCTAGTAATGCTAAACTTATCGAAGATGGGCAAATCGTCGCTATACAGCTTGACGATATCACTGCGATCGGGTGCTATTAGACTCACATAGTTGTGAATTTGGTCATAGACCTCGGCATCGTTCACATGAATGCTTTCAAAGTCAGGGTTGAAGAGGTCACGTATTTCGCCCACAGCGCGGCTCTCTTCCTCGTAAAGGAGCGTAGGAGGAGCGGCAAACTGGAACTTAGCGACAGTCTCTTCCCAAGTCTTGATGAGTACATTAAGTTCAGAGTTGAGCTCGGCAGCGCGTTTGTTTTGAGCCGAAGTGCGGATTATCACCCCAAAGTTCTTGGGTTTGATGCTCTCGATGAGTCGGCGCAGACGGGTTTTCTCGGCACCGTCCTTGATTTTTTGCGACACCGAAATCTTGTTGTTGAAAGGGATGAGGACAAGGAAGCGTCCTGTAAAACAAATTTCGGTAGTGAGTCGCGGTCCCTTAGTAGAAATGGGTTCTTTAGCTACCTGCACTATGAGTTCCATGCCTTGAGTCAAGACATCGTTCACAGCGCCGTGTTTGTCCAAGTCGGGCTCGAGCTTAAACTCTGAGATGCTCACGGGCGTCTTGCTCGTGTTCTCTCTAACCTTTTTAATGTACTTTGCATAAGATGTGAATTGTGAGCCTAAATCAAGGTAATGAAGGAATGCGTCTTTCTCATAGCCGACATTGACAAATGCGGCATTGAGTCCTGGCATGAGTTTCTTTACCTTGGCAATGTAGAGGTTGCCCACAGCATAGGAAACATCGCGCGATTCCTGTTGCAACGTAACCAGTCGTCCGTCTTCGAGCAGAGCGGTGGATATGTTGGTGGGCGATACGTCAACTACTAGTTCACTTCTCATCGCAGAAGGGTTGGGTGTTAAAAATGTAGTAGAACGCTCACTATATTAGAGCGTGGGGACAAAAAAACAAAACAAACTCATGAAATAGCGGGCATATATCCTAACCCGCCATTCATGCCGTTTGTTTTAGTTTTAGGACATTAATGAAAGTGTCGTCAATGACGATTACTTCTTGCTCTTATGACGATTCTTTCTAAGTCTTTTCTTACGCTTGTGAGTAGACATTTTGTGTCTCTTGTGCTTCTTTCCGTTTGGCATAATAACTTAGTTTTGAAATTAATAATTCGGGGAAACTATCTAAACTCAGAAAAGCTGAGGATTAGTCCTTAACTTGCTCCATGAAGACCTTAGCGGGCTTGAAAGCGGGGATCTTGTGAGCGGGGATGATGATAGTTGTGTTCTTAGAGATATTGCGAGCTGTCTTCTCTGAACGAGTCTTTACGATGAAGCTACCGAAACCGCGAAGGTAAACATTCTCACCATTTGCCAGAGAATCCTTAACTGATTCCATGAATTTTTCAACTGTCAGGAGAACTGATGCTTTGTCGATACCAGTTGATTTAGCGATTTCGCTAACGATGTCTGCTTTAGTCATTGTTTTTTAGTTTTATTTGTTATTATATGTTTATAAAATTACGCAATAAACTTCGGAGAATATCACCCACAACATTAATAATCAGCCACTTATGGTCAATTATAACTGTTTTTAGGCAATAGCCTCGCGAAATGGTTGTGCAAATATCGCACTTTTTTTTGAATTAAGTGCTATGTTTCAGCGATTTTTATCATTTTTTATGCCAAAAAAAATTTTTTGCTGCATTTTGGCCAAGAATTGTCGGTGCCATTGTGTAACTTTTTATTACCTTTGTAGTCAATGAATAATAAAAGTACAATGCTAAAAGGTATCACACACGCATTTGTCGACATTGACGACACACTGTGGTGGTTTACCGAGAACAGTAAGGTGGCCTTTGCCCATACATATAACGAGATGAATGCCTGCGAGTTTTCTCCCTCGTATGAGGTATTCCATGATCTGTACCTAAAAAAGAATTCAGAGTTGTGGGACCTGTATCACCATGGCAAAATCGAGAAGGACTTCCTGGTAATAGAGCGATTTCGCTGGGTACTGGAGCAAGTGGGATACAAGGGCGACTGCGATGCGATGTCGAGTGCGATGAACGAAGAGTATCTCACCTACCTCGCTACCCTACCCACGATAGTACCCGGTTCAATGGAACTGGTGAAGCGCCTGAACGACATGGGGCTGGAGGTAAATGTGCTGAGCAACGGGTTCAAGGGCATTCAGCAGCAAAAACTCGAATCGGGAGGTTTGCTCAAATATATAAAGAATGTGGTGTTGAGCGATGACTGTGGCTACACCAAACCCATGCGTGAGATATTTGACTATGCACTTGAGGTGACTGGAGCGCGTGCCGAGACATCGGTGATGATAGGCGACAATCCCGAGGCCGACATTCAAGGAGCTCACGAAGCCGGCTGGCACACGATATACTTCAACCTCAAGAACAAGCCTGCCATAGGCGACACTGCCGACTATGAGGTGGCCTCGCTCGACGAAATACTGTAGGTGTGCAGTAAAAATTTTGAGGTAAGACATATTTTACCTATCTTTGTAAAAATTATAAGGTAAAATGACCGAAGAAAGAAGACTCGAATTGATGGAAGAGGTGGTGAAGATGCTTAAAACCGTCTTCGACCCCGAGATGCCCGTGGATGTTTACAGCCTAGGGCTCGTTTACAACATAGAGATTGACGACGATTGCAATGTACACATTGACATGACCTTGACAGCTCCCAACTGCCCCGCGGCCGACTTCATCTTTGAAGACATACGCATTAAGGTTGAGGGAATTGAGGGTATCAAGAGTTGCAACGTGCAACTGGTGTTTGAGCCCGAGTGGGACATCCGCATGATGACCGACGAGGCCCGCTTGGAGCTGGGGATGATGTAGTATTTTTACGCAAACGCGAACGCTAACGCAAACTGATGAAGAAGGCCTATTTCATAAGCGACTTGCACCTGGGTGCAAACTACATAACTGATCACCGCGAGCACGAGGCACGCGTTATCAGGTTCCTTGACAGTATCGCAGGCGATGCTGGCGAGCTTTACTTGCTGGGTGACATCCTCGACTACTGGTATGAGTACAAGAATGTGGTGCCCCGTGGTCATGTGCGTTTCTTTGGCGCTCTTGCCCGCTTGGCCGATGCAGGTGTGAAAATTACCTGGATTACGGGCAATCACGATGTGTGGCTCTTTGACTACTTGCGCGACGAGATAGGCATCACCGTGTACAATGGCACTCAAGAGGTTGACATAATGGGACATCGCTTCCTCATCTCGCACGGCGACGACGTTGGCTATCAGAAACCCATGTACCGCTTCACGCGTTGGTGCTTCTACAACCCCGTATGCCAGTGGCTATATGCCAGCATACACCCTCGCTGGACTCACGCAGTGGCCAAGGGATGGTCGTGCAGCAACCGCATGAGACGCAAACCCGAGCTACCGGCCGAGGTGAAACGCAGCCCCGCCATTGACCACCTGTGCGACTATGTGCGACTGCACGAACAGACAACTCACAACGAGTATTACGTATTTGGTCACCTGCATGTGGCACTACAAGAACAGGTCGAGGGCACCAATACCACAATGACCATACTGGGCGATTGGATACAACGCGACACCTATGCAGTATTTGACGGCACCTCTCTCAACCTAAAGAAATTTAAATAAACATTTATTGCCTATGAAAACTAAACTGATTAACGTACTAATTGTTGTTGCCGCATTTTTCACAACGGCCAAAGCCGATACCTTTGCCGAAGGTGGACTGAACTATCTCACATTGAGTGACAATACACTTGCTGTAACTAAAGGCACATATAGCGGAACTATAACTGTACCTCAAACGGTGACTCACAGTGGCAAGCCATACACCGTAACCGAGATAGGCGACTCGGCGTTTCAAAAATGCACCAGTGCAACATCGGTCACTATCCCTGTGACTGTTACACGCCTGGGTAAACGCGCATTTGACAACTGCGGCATTACCGAGATTACCATTCCCGTGAATGTTGTCGATATAGACGAAGGATGCTTCAACGCCTGCTAGTCGCTCAATACGACGAATTACAATGCAGCAAACTGCAAATTCACAAATTACTCTACCTATTCTCATTTTTCAGGTTGCGAGATACCCATAATAAACATAGGCAATGATGTTAAGGTCTTGCCCAACGGTCTGTACTACGCATACACCGGTACCGAGATTGTGATTCCCGCCATGGTTCAAGAGATAGGTCGTAGCGCATTTTATAATACAAAAAATGTAAGGAAAATCACTTATAACGCCACAAACTGTACAACCTCTACTTCTTCCCCATTCTATTATCTTAGAAACACAACCGAAGATTTCATTATAGGCGAAGGCGTTAAAAACATTCCAGATTACTTATTATGCGACTTTATAAATGTAACAACAATAAATCTACCTGCATCACTCACAACTATAGGTAAACATGCGTTTGAAAATTGTGGAATTACAAGCATTGACTTAAACAACGTCACCACCATAGATGCTTATGGATTCTACAACAGTGCGCTCACCAGCGTCACCATACCCGAGGGCGTGACAACCATAGGTTCACGCGCATTCTATAACTGCAAGTCACTCACAAGCGTAACCTTTAACGCAACCAATTGTGCCGATATCACAAGCGAGAATTATACATGGTTCAAGAATTCGCCAGTAAAGAATTTTACATTTGGTCCCAAGGTAACACACATTCCTGCCTACATTGCCTATGAAAACACAGAGTTTGACGCATTTGACATTCCCAGCCAAGTCACCACGATAGGGGAATATGCCTTTTACAACAGTGCACTTGCCAGCATCACTATCCCGAAGAATATTACAACAATAGGAGCCCACGCGTTTAGCTACTGTAAATCGCTGGCCGTCGTACATTACAATGCCGAGTACTGTGAAAGCCCCACAACATTGTCAGGATCGGCATTCTACAATAGCGCGATTACCAATTTTGTAATTGGCGATGACGTGCACCACCTGCCCAGCTACCTGCTTTACAGGGTAAAATCACTCAAGACACTTACCATTCCCGAGGGTGTAACCTCGATAGGTAAAAATCCCTTTGGTTACTGTGAGAACCTGCGCGAGGTAAACTTCAACGCAGTAAAGTGCGTTGCCGACCCCGCCATCACCAACAGCAATTATGCATGGTTTGGCGACACCCACTTGTACACTCTCAATATAGGCGAAAAAGTTGAACTCATCCCCGAGTATCTCGCCTACAACCAAGACTCAATAACCGAGTATAATATACCCGAGAGCGTGAAGGAAATAGGCCGTTATGCCTTCTACTCGTGTGCACAGCTCAAAATCATGCAACTGCCTCGCAACATTGAGAAGATAGACGACTATGCATTCTACAAGAACGAAGTGATGAAAGGCGATGTGTATATCCCTGCAACGCTTAAATATATGGGCAAATACATTATCTCAGACTGCGACAATGTGGGCAACATCATTGTTGAGGCACCAGTGGCAAGTCCCATACACAAAAATGCCTTTGGCGACGACATTCACCGCAAGCACTGGCTTATAGTACCATGCGGATCGGCACAATCTTATAAAGAAGCCGAGGGATGGACTCGATTCAACAAGATGATTAACGACATCAATGGCGATAATGTAATAGATGTTGCCGACATGAACGCCGTGATTAACTGCATCTTGTTTGAAAGCAGTGAGAACGAACGCAAAGCCTGTGACGAGA
>JAGHTV010000256.1 GCA_018065165.1 Candidatus Sodaliphilus fimicaballi
ATACTCTACTACCAGAAGGAGTGGACCGCCGAGCGAACCAAGGCAATGCTCAACGCTGTGCCTAAGGGCAAGATGACCATACTGGACTACTTCTGCGAGAACCGCGAGGTGTGGCGCACACGCGACAAGTTCTCGGGCCAGCCCTACATTTGGTGCTACCTGGGCAACTTTGGCGGCAACACCGTGTTTGAGGGCAACCCCAAGAAGGCATGCGAACGCATTGACGGCACCTTGAAGGAAGGTGGCAAGAACTTTGTGGGTATAGGCTCTACACTCGAGGGATTTGACGTGCAACAAGTGCCCTACGAGCGCGTACTCGAGAAGGCGTGGAGCGTGAGCGAGGACAGCACGATAGTGGTAAACGGCATTGCCGACCGTCACGCTGGCAAGGTGAGCGACAAGGCCCGTAAGGCATGGGATATACTGTACAACGATGTTTACACCCTGCAAGCCGGTACTCGTGGCGAGATGGTAAGCCTGCGACCCTTGATGAACAAGGAGATATACAAGACCAAGTATAAAATCAACAATCCCAAACTGCTCGAGGCATGGCAACTGCTCATCGGCCAAGACGAGGTTACACGCGACGCTATGGTCATCGACATCACCGTTACCGGCCGTGAGTTGCTCAACCAGGTGTTTGTGGTGCAAAAGAAGGAATTTGAAAAGGCATTTACCGAGAAAGACCTCGCCACCATGCGCAAGTGCGCTACCCTGATGCGTGAGATAGTTAAGGACATCGACGGCATCAACGCCTTCCAGAGCCACTGCACTCTCGACTCATGGATCAATCTGGCCCGTGACTATGGCAATACACCCGAGCTCAAGGATTACTACCAGAAGAACGCCCTCACCCTCATCACCACATGGGGTGGCAGCCTCAACGACTATGCTAACCGCAGCTACAACGGCCTCATGAGCCAGTATCACGCTGTGCGCTGGAACATGTTCATCAACCGTGCATTTGACTGTGTGAACAACGGCAAGGAGTGGAACGACGACGAGTGGGTTAAGGAGGTCAAGGCATTTGAGAAGGGCTTTACCTACGACGCTAAGCAAGTGACAGAGCCCACTACCGACCTGCTCACTTACTGCCGCCTGCTCGAGAGCAAATATCAACCCTACTTTACCGAACTTACAAAATGATCAACTACACTATAAGAAAAGCAACCGAGGCCGACCTGGAGCGCATAATGTACCTGCTGGACTGTGGCCGCGAGATAATGCGTGCCAGCGGCAACCCTAACCAGTGGCCTGTGGGCAAGCCCTCGCGCGAACAGATTGAGAGTGACATTGCTGCCGGAGTAAGCTACCTCGTCGTTGACGGCGATACTGCCGTGGGTACGTTTGCCTTCATTCCCGGTCCCGACCCCACTTACGCCTACATTGAGGGCGGCGAGTGGACCGACGACACCCTGCCCTACTATGTGGTGCACCGCATGGCAAGCACGCCCGAGGCTCGTGGCATATTCAGCACAGCCATCAACTATGCCAAGGAGCACTGCGTGTCGCTGCGCATCGACACCCATCACGACAACAAGATTATGCAGCACAACCTCAAGAAGCACGGCTTCGCGGAGTGTGGCGTGATTTACCTGCTCGACGGCAATCCCCGCCTCGCCTACCAGTGGTTGAAGTAAGGTTTAATGGGGTAATGGGTCGACAGACACCCTCTAATTCTTGCAAATCTCACTTATAACCGTATTTTTGTAATCTCGTCCTGGCAAGGGACACATAAAAATTACCGTATATTATTTAACCACCCGACTAGCAAGCAAATATAGTATATGTCGAAAGAAATTGTCATCATCACATCATTTTTTTCCATCAACAGAGAACAGTGGAAAGGCTTTCAACGCAGCGACCAACAATATTTTGAATACTTTAAGGACTGGGCCTGCATGCGCAACAGGCTCATTGTGTATCTTCAAAACGAGGAACTGGCTAATGAAGTGCGCGCCTATCGCGAGAGTATTGGCCTAAGCGACAGGACATCGATTGTGGTCATCCCCGATTTCTTTGACATTGATAAAGAACTGTTTGAGGGCATTAATAGTATCACATCCAATTCCAAATCTAAACTATTCCGTATCAAGCAACGCAACCCTGAAGTATGGAATGCGCCTTACAACTATATCATGACCATGAAACCTTGGTGTGGACAGGATGCAGTAGAACGAGGACTTGTGAGTCCCGATGAAACTCTTGCTTGGATGGACTTTGGTTTTAACCATTGCGAAGTCACCTATTTGAAGGAATCAAACTTTGACTTCCTTTGGGAGTACGATTTCCCTCACAAGATAAATTTTTATTCACTAAAGCCACTTGACGATAGGCCCATCTTTGACATCGTAAACACGCTTGACACTTACCTTATGGGAAGCGTGTTTGTGGGACCGGCAAGCATGTGGAAGCAACTTTGGCTCATCTATAGAGAAAGCATGATGGAATTGATTCATTGCGGTCTTGTAGATGACGACCAAACGCTGATGCTGATGTGTGTAAGAAAGCAGCCTGATATGTTCACAGTTACACTATCTGACTGGAATATGGTACTTTATGAGAACGGAGCTAGCCACCTGCTACTCAAGCCCAAAAAACCAGCAAAAACGGCTATACTGGCTTGGTTCAGCCGCATGAACCACAAGAGACGGGACATGAACATTGCCTTGAAATACCTGGCACGCCTGTTTCGCTACTATCTGTCGTTCCCTTTACACTGATGTAGTATTAAGATAATGATGTCTATGACGACGACCGAGATGAAGTAACTATTCTCGCGTTACACTATCTTGCGCAAGACTTTAGAATCTCCCACTACCCATATAATGTCGCCTGCACCGAATTCAACCTCGGGTGTGGGCGATATAAATTGTGACTCGTGTTTGCTGTTCACGCGTTCTACGGCTACGAGCAGTGCACCATAGTCTTCGCGCAGGCGAGCTTCCTTTAAGGTCTTACCCACCAGTGGTGACTTCTTGGTGAGCACATAGCTGGCAAAACGAGCCTCGTTGTGGGCAGTTGCAGCACTATCTTCTTGCTCAACGATGGGCAACATGCGCTCTATTTGCTCCTCGGTGCCTATCACGCCCAGCGTGTCGCCAGGGAACACTCGCATATCACCCGTGGGCACGGGGTGAAGCACTCCGTTACGCTCTATGTTCACCACATTGATGCCATACTTGCGACGCAGGTCGGCATCGCGCAGTTTCTCTCCCACAAAGGGGCAATCATAACCCACTGTCATATATGCCAAGTGCACATCGTGTACCAGATTGTTGTTACGGCCTGTGCGGCGATTCTCACGCTCGTTGGCGTTACCTATGAAGCGCTGCTCGAGTTTCACTATACGCTTCTTGAGTACAGGAGTGAGCAAGAAGATGACAACCAGAGCAAATACAATAGAAACCACAAACGCAATCTCGCTGGGATATACGCCCTGCAAGATTATCATGAGGTAGAATATTGTGAGGAGTGTGCTCACAAGGTACATTACTACTAGTGGTACAAACGATATCTTGCCCTTGAGCTCGACAAGGCGATTAAGTTCGCTGGCCTTGATGCGAGGCATGAGCAGACCGAAGAGGAACGGCGATACACATACAAATGTAATCAATGACCACACAAACTCGTCCCAGAACTCATCGACGGCATTGTCGATGATGGGCCACAAGTACTTGCCGCTAACAAATATGATACCTAGCGTCACCACCGAGTACAACACCAGTCGCAACAGGTAGCGTTTGCCCACGCTGTTCCATATCTCGCGCGACTCGGGCACCTCGGCAATGCGAGCAGTCTTGCTATACCCGCCCAGTGCCTTAACAACACGCGCGGGCAACATC
>JAGHTV010000509.1 GCA_018065165.1 Candidatus Sodaliphilus fimicaballi
GGTAAGCAACTCATTCTTGAGGTTCCTTATCCCGGCCGTATAATTTATGTAAATGTATGGCGCGTAAATGTAGGTCGTATGAACCTGTACCTTATGGATACCGACCTTGACCTCAATAGCGAGTTTGACCGCCCCATTACTCATAAGTTATATGGTGGTGACTGGGAAAACCGCATCAAGCAAGAGTACTTGCTCGGTATAGGTGGTGTATTGCTGCTCAAGCGTCTTGGTATCAAGAATGAGTTGTACCACTGCAATGAGGGTCACGCAGCATTGCTCAACCTGCAACGCCTTGTAGACTATGTACAAGAGGAAGGCCTCAGCTTCAACGAGGCACTCGAGGTTGTTCGCGCAACTTCTCTCTATACAGTTCACACTCCAGTACCTGCTGGTCATGACTACTTCGACGAGGGTCTCTTTGGCAAGTATATGGGTGAGTTCCCCGCTAAACTTGGCATTTCTTGGGCCGACCTTATGAATATGAGTCGTGAGAATCCCGATACTAACGAGCGTTTCTCAATGAGTGTATTTGCATTGAATACAACTCAAGAGTCTAACGGCGTTAGCTGGCTCCACGGTGAGGTTTCTAAGAAGATGTTCCAGGGCGTTTGGAAGGGTTATGCTCCCGAGGAAAGTCATGTTGGCTATGTAACTAATGGTGTACACATGCCTACATGGGCAGCATCTGAGTGGAAAGACTATTATGTAAACACATTTGGTCCCGATTTCATGGAACACCAAGGTGAAGAAAAAGCATGGGCTCCCATCCTCGATGTACCCGATGAGGAAATCTGGAAACTTCGTTGCGACCTTAAGAAGAAGTTCATCAACTTCGTTAAGCGTGACTTCACTGCTAACTGGCTGAAGAACCAGGGTGATCCCACTCGCATCATGTCAATCGTTGACAAGATCAATCCCAATGCACTTCTCATTGGTTTCGCTCGTCGCTTTGCTACTTACAAGCGTGCTTACCTCCTGTTCAATGACCTTGACCGTCTGTCACGCATCGTTAACAACGAGAAGTTCCCCGTTCAATTCATCTATGCTGGTAAGGCTCACCCCGCCGATGGTGCAGGTCAGGACCTCGTTTAGCGTATTATTGAGATTTCTAAGATGCCTCAGTTCCTGGGTAAGATTATCTTCCTTGAGAACTATGACATGACAGTTTCTAAGCGTCTTATCACAGGTGTTGACATCTGGCTGAATACTCCAACTCGTCCTCTCGAGGCATCAGGTACATCGGGCGAAAAGGCCGAGATGAATGGTCTGCTCAACTTCTCAGTGCTTGATGGCTGGTGGTATGAAGGTTATCGTAAGGGTGCTGGTTGGGCACTTACTGCTAAGCGTAGTTACACCGATCAAGGTCAGCAAGATAGGCTTGACTCTGCTACAATCTACTCAATGCTTGAGAATGAGATTATTCCTCTGTATTTTGCTAAGAATAGCAAGGGTTATTCACCCGAGTGGATTCAGTACATCAAGAACTCAATCGCTTACATCGCTCCCAACTACACAATGTCACGCATGATGCATGATTACTTCGATCGTTTCTATAATCCCGAGGCAAGTCGTGCTAAAGAACTTAAGGCTAACAACTATGCTGCAGCTCGCGAGATCGTTGAATGGAAGGAGAATGTTGCTGCACGCTGGAACGATGTTAACTTGGTAGGTGAAGTTGAACTCTCTGAACAACTTAACACTCCCAATGCTTCAAGCGAGAACATGACATTCAGTGCTACGCTTCGTGTAAATACTGCTGGTTTGGGTCGCAGTATCCAAGTTGAGGCAGTCGCTTATAAAGATGAAGATGGCGAGAGCAAGTTCTACAAGACTATTCCTGCTACTATTGTAGCAGAGGATGGCGATGTCATCACTTACAAGGTTGACTATAAGGTGCGTCATTCAGGTATATACCGTTACTCATTCCGCATCTATCCTTGGAATGACAAGATGGCTCACCGCCAAGACTTCGCTTATATGAAGTGGGTATAATAATATAATACCATAATAATTGATCAGAGCCCTTGCATATGCAGGGGCTCTGATTGTTTTTTCCCTATATGTAATGGTGTTATATGATTACTTCTTGTTAAAGAAAATGTTGTGTGCGGTAACTACGGCATCCAGTTGCTTGTCGTGTGGTTCAATAGGGACAAAATCTACCAGTTGGCAATCTAGTGCTACACCTATATTATATGCCCCGGTAGTTGCAAGCAGTCGGTCATAAAATCCTTTTCCTCGCCCCATACGGTTACAGTTGCAGTCAAGAGCTACAGCTGGCACAACAATTAAGTCTAATACTTCAGGAGAAACCGCGTTTCCGGTTGGTTCGTCAATGTTATACGGATTGTTGCTTTTTAGGTCATCACTAAGACGGACGATATCTAGTTCCATACCATTTACTCGAGGCAGGAATATGGCTTTGTCCTTGCTCCATTTTGATATCGTTTTGCGGGTGGGCAACCCATCGGGCAATGAGCAATAAAGAAGGATGTTTTGGCTTCTTTTGAATACATCCAGTTGCTCGATGCGAGTAAATGTCATTGTTTCCTCAACAAGCTTTTGTGACTCGCTAATAAGGGCTTTTTGTGCCTTTATTGCTTGGCGTAATTCCTTCTTAGTCATAGCAATTACTTATCGCTGGTGATGGGGAATGCTGCTCTATGCTTGTTGAATGCTTTGAGTGCTGCCTCAACAGTCTTATCGTTGCGATTGATGATGGGGTAGAACGACTCGTTGCCAAAGATATCACGAGCTACCAGTGCCTTGATGTAGTTTACAATGATATCGCGAGACTGGTTGATGTAGTACCATCTAGCAGGAACGCCATGCTGTGATGCATAATTGACGAAGTCGTTCAAGATAACATCGGCTGCAGGTTCCATACGCAAGAACTGCTTGTAGTCTTTCATTTGAGATAAAGTCTTGCGATTTACATCAACATACTTGAATGCAAATTGCTGTATGAGACCTGCATTGGCAACCTCAATGTAATAGCTGCTGATGCCTGTGGTATCGCGAGGTACAAATATGTCGGGAACGATACCGCCACCGCCATAAACCTTACGACCATGTTGAGTGGTGAAGATTTGTGACTTGTCAATCTTGATACTGTCACGGCT
>JAGHTV010000362.1 GCA_018065165.1 Candidatus Sodaliphilus fimicaballi
CTTGATATCGGTACCACGACCAGCCATATTGGTAGCGATGGTAACAACACCCTTGCCGTCGATAGAGCGACCAGCCTGAGCAACGATATCGGCCTCCTTCTGGTGCAACTTAGCATTGAGCACCTGGTGAGGAATGTGGCGCAGTGTGAGCATACGGCTCAACTTCTCAGAGATATCGACTGAAGTTGTACCCACGAGAACGGGACGACCCGACTCGCGCATTGCTTCAATCTCCATAATTACTGCGTTGAACTTCTCCTTCTCGGTCTTGTAAACGCGGTCAGGCATATCGTTGCGCAGCACGGGGCGGTTGGTGGGGATGGTAACTACATCGAGTTTGTAGATATCCCAGAACTCACCAGCCTCGGTCTCGGCAGTACCAGTCATACCTGAGAGCTTGTGGTACATGCGGAAGTAGTTCTGCAATGTGATGGTAGCAAATGTTTGGGTTGCAGCCTGCACACTTACACCCTCCTTAGCCTCGATTGCCTGGTGGAGACCATCGCTATAGCGGCGGCCTTCCATGATACGACCTGTTTGCTCGTCGACAATCTTAACCTCGCCCTCGGGAGTTACGATATATTCCTCTTCCTTGGCAAAGAGTGCGTAAGCCTTGAGCAGCTGTGTAACGGTGTGTACACGCTCGCTCTTGATTGAATAGTTCTGGAGCAGGGCATCTTTCTTGGCAACCTTCTCTTCCTCGCTGATGTTCTCGTTGGTCACAGCCGAGAGTTGGCTAGCGATGTCGGGGAGCACGAAGAAAGTGGGGTCGTCAGAGCGTCCGGTGAGGACATCGATACCCTTATCGGTGAGCTCGATGGTGTTGTTTTGCTCATCGATGATGAAGAACAGAGGATCAGTGACGATGTGCATGTCACGGTTGTTGTCCTGCATGTAGAATGCCTCGGTCTTGAGCATCAAGCTCTTTACACCTTCCTCGCTGAGGAACTTGATAAGGGGCTTGTACTTGGGCAGACCCTTGTGGGCACGGAACAGCAACAGTGTACCTTCCTTGACGGTCTTCTCATCGTCGCTTGCCATCAACTTCTTAGCCTCGGCAAGCAGTGATGTAACCAGGCGACGCTGCTCGTTGTAGACGCGCTCTACATTGGGCTTGAACTGGTCAAACATCTGATCTTCGCCCTTGGGGATGGGACCAGAGATGATGAGGGGGGTACGGGCGTCATCAATGAGGACAGAGTCGACCTCATCGACGATTGCATAGTTGTGAGCACGCTGTACCATATCCTCGGGACGCATTGCCATGTTGTCGCGCAGGTAGTCGAAACCAAACTCGTTGTTGGTACCGAAAGTGATATCACAGTTGTAGGCAGCACGACGCTCGGGAGAGTTGGGCTGAGTCTTGTCGATACAAGCCACGCTCAGGCCGTGGAACATGTAGAGGGGACCCATCCACTCAGAGTCACGCTTAGCGAGGTAATCGTTGACGGTTACAACATGAACGCCGTTGCCAGTAAGTGCGTTGAGGAATACAGGGAGAGTTGCAACGAGAGTCTTACCCTCACCAGTAGCCATCTCAGAGATCTTACCCTGGTGAAGCACAGTACCACCAATGAGCTGAACATCGTAGTGTACCATGTTCCACACAGTCTCGTTACCACCAGCTACCCAGTGATTGTAGTAGATAGCCTTGTCGCCCTCAACTTTTACAAAGTCCTTACCCTGAGCACACAGGTCGCGGTCCATTTGGGTAGCCGTAACTTCGATGGTCTCGTTTTGAGAGAAACGCTTTGCTGTCTCCTTTACGATAGCGAATACTTGAGGCAGAACCTCGTTGAGCTTGTCTTCAAGAACATCGAGAATCTCCTTCTCGATTTTGTCGATACGCTCCCACAGCGGTTCACGCTCTTCATAATCGATGGTCTCAATTTTAGCCTTGATAGACGCAATCTCGTCGCGCTGAGTCTGAACTGACTCCTGAAGCATGCGACGAATGTCGGCAGTGCGACCGCGCAGTTCATCGTTAGAGAGTTGCTCTATCTCGGGATAGACGGCCTTAATCTCCTTGATGATGGGCATGATTTTCTTCATGTCGCGATCAGACTTGTTGCCAAAGAATTTTTTGATTATGTCACTTAGTGCCATTGTATATAGTTTTTGTTTTTGTCAAAAGATTGCATTATTCCCACAAAGGTACATATTTTCTATGAAAAAATGTGCCTAAAATGGAGGAAAATTGCTCTATTAGTTATGATTATCTCGCAAGATGAGGTAAAGCGCGCAATACGGGTACAATCATAAGCGGGAAAAAGGCAACATTTGCCACTTGTGGCAGGAATGGCCACGCCAGCATAGTGCAGGCGATTACCGCAGCATTGGCCGCATAATAACACTTGAGCGCCTTGCGAGTGCGCTCGCTCCACATGAACATGATGGGCAGCAAGTAGAACGGGTTAACCCACAACGCATTATAGTTGGGGAATGTAGCCTCGCGCACCGACACGAACATGAGGAAAAAGATGATTAAGCCCGCCATCGAATAGACGGTGCAAATGCCAAAGTCGAGCCATCGCGTCACGCGGTGACTCCTCAGGTCTTTAATAGTGATAGCGATGACCACAGTCAGCAGTACCAGAGCTGCTGCCAGCGGTGTAAGGAACCATGGTGTGGGTCCCTCAACGATGCCATCCTCACTGCCATCAATCAGCACTTGGGTGTTACTTACCAGCGGCACTTTAACGCCATCGCGCATGGTAGTGGCACCACCCACAGCATTCATGAGCACCATGGGGATGAACATCTGCTGGCGATAAGTGAGAGGTTTGTCGAGATCGGCACCCAGCACAAGGTCTACCCCAAATTGATTCCAGGGATAGTTGCGACTGTAGTGTGACATCATGTCACGATAAGTGACAGTATCGGTCATGGCAGGATACATGAGCGAGTCGCCCACTGCCATCTCTATGATGTCGCGAGGTCTTGTAGCGCAATTGTCGCCCAAGTACTGATAGCGATACTTGCAGTTCTCGGGCTGGACATTGTTGATGAGAAAATCCTTAACCTTGACGGCCTGTTGCTGTGTGAGGTTGAGCTCCTGCTCGACCATGCGACGCCCATCCATACCATGCATTGCATAGTTTTGAGGCATGGCAACGCACAGATAGTCGGCATTGCCCAGTACAAAACGCATTACAAATCCCGGCTCGTTGAAGTCAAACACGCCATAGTTGAAGTACCAGTCATTGTCTTGCCAAGTTACCCTAACCTCGCTGTGGCCGTATATAGAAAAGACCTCATTGCCAGGATAGAAGGTAACGAGCTTGACGCTGACCGAGTCGCCCTGAGCCTTTGCTACCTGAGCACTCATGGCGATGGTCATCAACAGGAATATGTAATTGAACTTTCTCATTCAGTATCTATACCAGCAAATTGCATGCCAGCATTTCAACTGCGAAATTAATAAAATTGCGTCAATTTAGCAAGTCGACACATTATGGCGAGTACAATTCAATATATTTTTGCTAATAAAACAGTATAATCACAAATGTTTTTTGTATCTTTGTAAACAAAACAAACATCATTATACATGAAGAAATTATTATCACTCACTCTTGCTCTGACACTTGCAGTAGCCACAGGTATGGCTCAGAGCAACAAGTCGGTAGTGTATTTCACCAAAGAAATCACCCCCGAATCATTAGTTAGAATCTACAAGGCACTGGGCGTTGAGGCCACAGGTCGTGTAGCTGTAAAGATAAGCACCGGCGAAGGCGGCAACAACCACTACCTGAAACCTACCCTCATACGCAACCTGGTTGAGGAAGTTAACGGTACCATCGTGGAGTGCAACACTGCCTATGGCGGCACTCGCCAGGATGTAAAGAAACACTGGCAGACAATTCACGAGCACGGATTTGACAGCATAGCACCCGTCGACATCATGGACGAGTATGGACAGATGCGCATACCCATGCAGGACAAGAAGCACTTGCTGTATGACATCGTGGGCGACCACCTGGCAAATTATGACTTTATGATCAATCTGGCACACTTCAAGGGTCACGCGATGGGCGGATTTGGCGGTGTGCTCAAGAACGCGTCAATAGGTGTAGCATCAACAGCCGGCAAGGCATATATCCACACAGCCGGCAAGACCGACGACGTATCGAAAGCATGGAGCAAAGAGTATCTGGCAGCGGGCCCCACTCAAGACCTGTTCCTCGAGTCGATGGCAGCAGCGGCACAGTCGGTTCACAACTACATGAAGGGCAAAGTCATCTACATCAATGTAATGAACAACATGAGCGTTGACTGTGACTGCGATGGTACTCCCGAAGCACCCCAACTGAAAGATATGGGTATCCTAGCCAGCCTTGATCCCGTAGCTGTAGACCAGGCTTGTCTTGACAAGGTGTTCAGCTACAAGGGCAGCAAGGGCGACGACAACAAACCTCTCATGGCTCGCATCAACCGCCAGCACGGCACATATATCACCGACTATGCCGAGAGCATCGGTCTGGGAAGCAAGAAGTATGTAATCATCAACCTAGACGAATAATCGATTATGAAAAAGATAGCATTTATAGCAATGTTGCTCGTGGCAACCACTAGCTGCACATCGCTGTTCAATAACAATCTCTTTGGCACAAACGAGAACCGTCACAGCAACGATCCCTACAGCCATGTGACTCAGCAAGCGGGCATGGTCAACAAACCAGGACAGCATGTCACACAAACTAACAACAAGCCCGGTTACAACAACGGATACTATGGTAACAACCATAACACACAACAAGTGAGAGTGGGAACCATTGTAAACTCACTGCCCAGCAAGAATGTGAAGACCGCAACCGTCAATGGCCAGACCCTGTACCTGTATCAGGGCGTTTACTACCAACGCGTGCGTGTAAACAATGGTACAGCCTTCAAGGTTGTAGGCTACCAGAATTGAAACAACATAATTTCACATAACATAAAAGAGGCTGTATTTTGGATACAGCCTCTGTTTTTTTACCCTAGAGACAAAAATTCCCAAAATATTCCCTATTATATGGAATTTTTATGTATCTTTGTGGCAAAATTAATGAACAATGCAGATTTTCTTTGAAGATAAGGATTTAGAGGAACTGATTTTTTCAGGCAAAAATCACAAATATAGGAAATACCAACGGGACAAACGGTTCGTCACATCACTAGTAAAAGTATACAAAACTATGCTAGCAACAGAATGTGCTGCCAAACTATCTCAATGGAGTTTCTTGCATTATGAAAAGTTGAAAAATTATGACCTTTCGTCAATTAGAGTAATGAACGGGCGTGTAGAACGCATCCTGTTTAAAGAAACAGAAAACGGCATTGTTATAACTATTATCGAACTAAATGAAACTCATTATGGAAACAAATAATACCACCTTCATGGCAATACATCCCGGTGAAGTATTAAGAGAGGAACTCAAAGAACGAGGAATAACCCAGAAGGCGTTTGCCGATATGATTGGGATGAGAGCTTCGCATCTCAACGAGCTAATCAATGGCAAACGTTCAATAACCATCACAATTGCCGACAAGCTTGAAAAAGCACTAGGTATAGACTCTATATCGTGGATGAATTTACAAACACAATATAACTATGACATTAAAGCCACAAAAACGGCAAGTGACAAGACTGTAACTCTTGAGGTATCGGTTGAGGACACTACAATGCTAGCCGAGATAAAGCGTGCGATAAGCATGATACGCGGTGTAAAGCACGTTGCTCTATTATAAAAAGACTTTTTACAAGTATCAAAATAAAGCCACGACTCTTGATGGAGTCGTGGCTTTGTATTTGTCAGTAAAGATTTTATTCTTAGAACTCGGCGTTGTTGGGAGTACGGGGGAAGGGGATGACGTCGCGAATGTTCTGCATACCTGTGACGAACAGGATGAGACGCTCGAAGCCAAGACCGGAACCTGCGTGGGGGCAAGTACCGTACTTACGAGTGTCGAGATACCACCACATGTCCTTAGTGGGTATGTTGCGACGCTCGATCTCGTTGTTAAGAATTTCAAGGCTCTCCTCACGCACTGAGCCACCAATGATCTCGCCAATCTGGGGGAACAGCACATCGGTACCCTGAACTGTGCGACGCTCCTCGGGCTCGTTGTTCTGCTTCATGTAGAAGGCCTTGATCT
>JAGHTV010000044.1 GCA_018065165.1 Candidatus Sodaliphilus fimicaballi
ATCCACGCCTGGTTCAGAGGCTTGCCATTGAGCGTAGCACTCTGTATAAATTTTGCTTTCTCGCTACAGCCTTGAGCCACAATGCGCAGCACCTTGCCGCCAGCGAGCTTAACCTTAATTTCGTTGAAGAATGGGCTGCCCAGCGTATAAGCGGGCATGCCGGGAGTGACAGGATAGAAGCCCATCATTGAGAAGACTACGAAGGCCGACATACCGCCGCCGTCTTCATCGCCGGGAACACCCATGAGGTCGTCGCGGAACCACTCGTGTACGAGGTCACGAATCACCTTTTGAGTCTTCCAGGGCTGTCCTGCATAGGCATACAGGTAAGGAATGTGGAGTGAGGGCTCGTTAGCCATAGAGAACTGGCCCACGTTGCCTGTGTGGTCGGGCAGCTGGCTGTAGAATTCAAACTTGCTCTTGCCCAGCCACTCGCTGAAGGTGCGGTCGAGGTTATCGCAGAACTTCTCGCGGCCGCCCATCAGGTTAATGAGGTCGGCAGGGTTGTGCTGAACGTCCCAGCGATATACCCAGCCGTTGTTTTCGTCATAGTAGTCACGTGCTCCCAAGCCACCGGCAAAGCGGTAGTCAATGTCGGGGAGGAAGTTGCCATCCTTGTCCTTGGGATGGAAGAAACCTGTCTCGGGATTGAACAGGTTGCGGTAGTTATAGCCACACTTGAGGTAGTGCATGGCTTCGTCGGTGCGACCCAGTGCAGTAGCAATGCGCGACAGACACCACTGGTCGTAAGATGTACCCAGAGTTACGGGTATGGGTTGGCGTTTCTCAAAACCATTAACGCCACGGTCGGTCTCATGTTCACCCTTAGCCAGAGCGGGTACATAGCCGTTCTTGTGATAGAACGAGTCGACGCCACAAGCCTTGCCACCCATCCAGGGCATGAGGGTCTTCTCCTCGATGGCACGGCGTGTGTAGTCGTAGGCCTTGGCCAAGTCAAAGTTGCGCAATCCCTTAGCCCACGCATCGGCAACGACGGCAACACCATGGTTGCAGTTCATGCGGCGTGAGTCGCCAGTGGGTGAAGGGAATGTGGGGAACCAGTGATTGCGGTCGTACTCGGCAGTGCGAATGAGCGATGTAATCATGTCCTGCTCACGGTCGGGAGCGATAAGCACTCGCAAGGGGTGTGTGGCACGATAAGTGTCCCACAACCAGTCGTCGGTATAAAACTTGCTGCCCTCGTCGTTGTGCACCTTGTGGTCGGCAGCCAGGAAGTAGCGGCCATCCTCACTCATGCACACGGGGCGCTCGTAGCAGCGATAGAGCGAGGTGTAGAACACCTTGAGGTCGCTCTCGCGTGCACCGCCCGACACCTCAATCTTGCCAAGCTCGTCGTTCCACGCCTTGCGAGCGGTAAGGGCCACCTTGTCGAGGTCGAAGTGAGCGATTTCCTTCTTGAGATTGGCACGAGCCTGCTCAAGAGAGATGAATGATACTGCATAGCGCAGGTTTACGGTTGACTGGCCCTGGAACTGCATGGCAACGGCACCGTGACCGTCGGGGCGGTCGCTGATGTGGCCGTGCTGCAGGGCACCAGCCTTGACTGGAGTCTTGTCGACCTGTGCTACGAAGTAGATGCGTACATTGCCCCAAGTATTCTGGAAACCGGTAATCTCGTTACCATTCACCGTCATCTCGTTGCCATTGACAACGATATAGCCAGGAGCATTGTCGCGATAGGTAAAGCGGTAGATAGCCGAGCGCTCGGCGGGTGCATACTCTGCCTTGACGCGCTGGCCGTCAATATCTACGCTGTAATAGTAGGGCT
>JAGHTV010000542.1 GCA_018065165.1 Candidatus Sodaliphilus fimicaballi
AAGAAATTTAATTATATATTTGTCTTAGTTGCGTCGGTTTTCATGGCACTGGCTTCAACAAGCTGCGATGACTACTTGGATGTAAACAAGAATCAGGATGCTCCTAACTATGTAGACGCATATCTGTACCTTGCTGGTATTGAGCAAGAGTACTTCGGAATCTATTACGATATCCGTGCTGCTGGTCCCCTCACTCAGATGCTGGGTACTTCAAGCTACACCAACTTTGCTTCTCACTACTACACAAGCGGTAGCGATGCCGCTGGTGAGATCTGGCGTATGGTTTACTGGAACCAAGGTATGAACCTTGAGAACCTTATCAACCAATCACTCGATGCTGAAGAGTACACAATGGCTGGTATCGGTTATGCTATCAAGGCTTTCTCTTGGGATATGATGACTAAGTATCATGGCGAGCTTCCCATGAAGCAAGCTTTTGTTCCCGGTCTCCTCTCTCACGAGTATGACTATCAGAGCGAGATCTATCCTCAAGTACGCGAGTGGGCTTACAAGGCTATCGAGCTCCTTGAGAAGGAAGACAAGACTGGTTATGGTACAAAGATTAGCGCTAACGACTACATCTACGGTGGCGACAAGTCTAAGTGGATCAAGTTTGCTTATGCAGTAATCGTTCGTAACCTCGCTTCTCTTACTAACAAGAACGACTTCGAGAGCAAGTACTATCAAGAGCTGGTAGACGCTGCTAGCAAGTCTTTCACAGGCAACGCTGACAACGCTGAGCTTAAGATCGCCGGTGGTGGTCCCGATGCTCCCTACAGCGCTTACAACAACTTCTGGGGTATCAACCGTGGTAACCTTACTTCAGTTTACTGGCCCCACGAGTATGCAGTTGAGATCATGACTGGTCGCGTGCCCAAATATCGTGACGAGGACGGTCAGTGGATTCAAGTTGACGACTATGAGAACAAGAACCTCCGCTATGAGATTGCTGACCAGCAGATCATTTGCGATACTCTCGAGCTCCCCGGTCACTTCGATCCTCGTCCCATCGCTAAGCTCGCTACTAAGAGCATGATTCCCGACACTGAGAACCCCACAGTTAAGGATCTTGAGAAGGCTAAGAAGTTCATCTTCAACGGTGGTACTTTCACTGGCACATCAAGCTCATTCCTCAACAACAGCAAGATCGACCCCACAGGCGAAGACGATGCTAACGTAGCTACTATCTACAACACATCTCGCAAGTGGACTAGCCCCTTCGCTCTCAACGAGAACTATTGCGGTAGCGGTCGCTGGCTGTATGACGACAACGCTCCCTACATCCTGACTACTTATGCTGAGGTTCTCTTCGACCTCGCTGAGGCACAGTTCAAGACTAACCACAAGAGCGAGGCTCTCGCAACATTCAAGAAGGCTGTTAAGGCTGACCTTGAGTTCACTGCTGATCACCTCCTTCCCGGTAAGCTCCTTGAGCAGAATGGCAAGAAGTATCACGCTGGTGATATCATCGCTAAGGCTGAATTCAACCAACTCGCTGCTGAGTATGCTGCAGGTCCCTATGTTGACGGTCTGTCAGAGGCTGACTTCACTCTCTCACACATCATGATGCAAAAGTTCGACGCTCTCTTCCCCTGGGGTGCTCTCGAAGTTTGGGTTGACCAACGTAAGTACATGTACGACCTTGAGTACACAGGCGAATATCCTTACAATGGCAACGGTTGGACAATCGAAAGCGTAAACCAGAAGAAGGATAGCGATCCTACTAAGGTTTATAAGGGCTTCTACCTTGCTCCCGCTCAGGTACAAGGTCGCAAGAGCTCTTACAACATCAAGAACAACGGTTCTCCCTGCTTCCGCATCCGTCCTCGTTACAACTCTGAGTACATGTGGAACAAGCCCAACCTGAAGGCTCTCAAGCCTATTTCTGGTATGGATGATGACTACCAGTGCTCAATTCCTTGGTTTGCATATCCTGGTGACATGCCCAACGAAATTCCTGGTCGCAAGAAGTAATTTAATTACCAGTAGTATTTAAAACAATTAAAACAAAATTGAACTATGAAAAGTATTAAATATTTGATGCTCGCAGTTGCTTCAGTATTCATGCTGGCTTCATGCAGCGACAAGGACGTTGATGTTGATGCTCCCTGGAATGTTGTCAACAACAACCAAGCTCAGGTACAGATTATGTACTATACTTCAGTAGTAGGTAATGCTGCTAACAATGTTTACAAGATTGAGCTCGCTGGCCAAGTTCTTGAGAACAATGGTGCTGCAATGATTACTCCTTACAACGGTGCTCCTGGTGGATCAACTGGTTTGTTCTACACAATCCCCGCTGGTAAGAACCATGTAACTCTTTGGGGTAAGACTCAAGATCCTAACAAGGCAAAGACTGACTCAATTTACTTTGACAAGGACTTCACAGTAGAAGGTGGCAAGAAATACCAAGTATTCATGTCTACAGCTGACGCTGATCCCGTACTTATCGAGGTTGGTACTATTCCTACAATGATCACTACTGACACTGGCGAATATGCAGCTGCTCGTCTGTACAACTTCATGTGGGAAACTCCTGGTGTGCCCTTCGGCAAGAAGATCCAACTCTTCGTTCAGGATTCTAACACTAAGGAATACCTCCCCATGGGCAAGCCCGTTGGTTTCGGTGAGGCTACAGAGTGGCTCCTTATCCCCATCCACAAGACTATCTTCAACTCAAGCGGTTACCAACGCATTGAGATTGACTATAAGGTTGTTGAGGATGATGGTACACTCGTTGACCTTGAGTACATGAACAGCAAGGGAACAATGCAGCCCAAGTTCACCGACTACTTCAGCACAGTTTACATTGGCCGTGGTTACTGCTGGATTCTCCAGGGTACACGCGCTGCAACAACCAAGTCTATCACAACTACAGCTTGGACACTCCGCTAAAAAACTAAGTGTGTGAGGATACACGTCCTCACACCGTTTTAGCATAACACAAGAGGCGACACCAATCGGTGCCGCCTCTTTTATCTGTTGGTGAGAGGTAAAAATGTTGTCGAGATATATGGGGACAGGGTAGGACTGGAGGCTATAGCGGGATGGCGGCGTTTTCGGTTTCTCCCGTTGTTTCCGGAAGTTCCGGCATTTCCGGAGGATCCAGGGCTCTCTGGGGTTTCCGGCGTGTCCTGGGTTATTGAGAGGGGTAGTTGCGGCACAGTGGAAAAAAGGATGGTGGATAGTTGCTATTTTCTAACGAAAAAATTAACAAAAACCAATAAAAACCCCTTGGTTTTGCTGCCAAATCCGCATCAAAGCCGTTGGTAATTATTACCCGGTAAAAACGTCGGAGACGTTTTGATGTGAGTAACCCCAGGTTGGAGCGTAGCGACTACCTAGGGGGAAAGGGCCAGCAACCAATGCTACGTCGTAGACGTTGCATTTGCGCAAACAGTGCGACCCCTTCGAGGTCGGCATATGGGTGGTGGCGTTCTCCGACGGCCTGCGGCCGCCGGTTACGATGCAGTGTGACGGTTTCACCGTCTTATCTATTAACTCATTGCGTCTACAACGTGCCGTTTATTGCATTTTGCAATACGCTTCCATGGCGTACGACACGTTTTATGTTTCCTAGCAAGAAGGTAATCTCAGACTTGCCCGTAGGGCAATATACATAGCGGCTTACCGCTATGTTGATAACCGAGCGAAGCGAGCTTGAGGGAGCGGATTGCGGTTTTAGATACCAATACGAGACCTGTTATGGTAATTTCAGACTTGCCCGTAGGGCAATATACATAGCGGTAAGCCGCTATGTTGATAACCGAGCGAAGCGAGCTAGATGGAGTGAGCTGGCGGCTATAGTTGTCGACACGAGACATGCTATGGTAATCTCAGACTTGCCCAGAGGGCAATATACATAGCGGCTTACCGCTATGTTGATAACCGAGCGAAGCGAGCTAGAGGGAGCGGATTGCGGTTTTAGATACCAATACGAGACCTGCTATGGTAATATCAGACTTGCCCGTAGGGCA
>JAGHTV010000049.1 GCA_018065165.1 Candidatus Sodaliphilus fimicaballi
GCTCGCTCCCTTGAGCTCGCCTATGGCTCGGTTGCACTGATTATACAGATACATTTTCTGTTCTTAATTTAATAATTCTTGTGTTCTTCTGTCTAAAATAAAAGCTTATTGCACTGATAAATAATATTATGTGGATTGAAAATTTTGTAGAGAAAACGCTATCGCTGAGCCCTTGTGCCCGACGGTTTTATCGTCGGGTTATCGTTTGCATTATCGTTTAGTGCCGGGGATGGGTGGGGCACTCGCTCTTGGTGCAGTTGCTGCAACCGCAGCTGCAGCTGCCGCCTTTCTTCTTGGGTGTCTTGAATAGTCGCATCAACACCCACAGCAGGGCCAGTGCTACGATGAATAATGCTATAATCGTCTGTGTCATAGTCTGTTGCTTTTTATATACCAGCAATGAATGTGGCCGTCTGGTAGAAGATGAACGACACTAGCCATGCCACGATGGTGGTGTAGAATATCTCAAATATCATCCACTTGGTGCCTGCCTCGCGCTTGATGGCTGTGAGTGCTGCTATGCAGGGGAAGTAGAGGAGCACAAATAGCATAAACGAGTAGGCTACAATGGGGTTGAAGATGTGGTTGCCTTGTGCGTCGGTGGCCGATTGTAGTTTTGACTTGAGGGCTGTCGAACTCTCGTCGGCACCGCTCTCGCCTGTGTAGAGCACGCCCATGGTCGATACCACAATCTCCTTGGCTGCAGCACCGGTGATGAGGCTCACGCCCATCTGCCAGTTCATGCCCAGAGGCTTCACTATGGGCTCGATGGTCTTGCCCATCTGGCCCATGAATGAGTTCTCGACTTGCTGTTGCTGGGGCATTTCCTCGTGACGGGGGAAGTAGCCCAGTGCCCACACGATGATTGAGGCTGCAAGTATCACTGTGCCCATCTTGTGCAGGTACTGCGAGCCCTTGCTCCACATGTGTATTGTGGCATTGCGTGCGGTGGGCATGCGATAGGGGGGCAGCTCCATCACAAACTGCGTTTGGTCGTGCTTGAGCACGGTCTTGCTCAGTATGATTGCACTGAGTGCCGCCATGGCTATGCCCACTATGTACAGGCTCATAAGTACTAGGCCCTGATTGGTAACAAAGAAGGCACTCACCATGAGCAGGTACACCGGTAGGCGAGCCGAGCACGACATGAAGGGCACGGTGAGTATGGTGATGATGCGATCGCGACGGTTCTCGAGCGTGCGTGTGGCCATGATGGCTGGTACGCCACACCCGAAGCCTATGAGGTAAGGTATGAACGACTTGCCGTGCAACCCTATGCGGTGCATTATGCGGTCAACGATAAATGCGGCACGTGCCATGTAGCCGCTGTCCTCTAGTACCGAGATGAAGAAGAACAGGATGAGGATGTTGGGCAAGAACACGAGTACGCCGCCCACGCCGGCAATGATACCGTCTACGATGAGGTCGCGTAGGGTGCCGTTGGGCATAAATGATGATACCCAGCTGCCAAACCACTCAACGCCACTCTCGATCCATTCCTGTGGATAGGCTCCCACGGTAAAGGTGGTCTGGAACACGAGCCACATGAGCATGAACAGTACGGGCAGACCCAGCCAGCGGTTGGTGAGCACTACATCGAGAGCATAGCCCAGCTTTGACTTGTCGCCCTCGGGATTGGTGGTGAGCACCTCGGCCAGTGCACCACGCACAAAGCCATACTTGAGGTCACTTATCACGCTCACTATGTCGTCATTATACTCGCGTTCGATGTCGGCACGCATCTCGGCGGCCTTGTCTATGATGCTGTGGGCTTCTTCCTCGGTGCGTCCCAGGTGAACTTCTTGCTGTGCATGAGAGTCGCCCTCAATCACCTTGAGCAGGGTGTAGCGATTGGTATCCTGGGCCATTTCCTCGAGTTGGGCGACGGCCTTCTCAATGGTTGTGCCATAGTTTACATTCTTGTGTGTGCTCTTGTGCTCGCTATTGTCAATGGCCTTCATTGTGGCTGTGAGCACCTTGTCCACACCCTTGCCGTCGCGTGCGGTGATGGGTATCACAGGGGCTCCCAGCAAGCGGCTCAACGCCTCGATGTCGAGCTTGTCGCCACGGCGCTCAAACTCGTCCCACATGTTCAGTGCCAGCACCATGGGCACATTCATGTCCATGAGCTGGGTGGTAAGGTAAAGGTTGCGTTCCAGGTTGCCCGCGTCCACGATGTTGAGTATGGCATCGGGATGATTATCGCGTATGAAAGTGCGCACATACATCTCCTCGGGCGAGTACTCGGTGAGCGAGTAAGTGCCCGGCAAGTCCACGAGTTCCACATTGCGGCCGTCGATGTTAAACGAACCTGTCTTGCTGTCGACGGTGACGCCTCCGTAGTTGCCCACCTTTTCCTTGGCCCCGGTCACATAGTTGAATAGTGAAGTCTTGCCGCAGTTGGGGTTGCCCACCAGGGCCACACGCAACACGTTGTCGGCCAGTGGGTCCATCTCGTCCACCAGCGTGTCGGTTGTGCCGCGATAAGTGCTCTCGGTGATTTCGTCGTCAAGACCACACACCTCGACCTGTGCTGCCTCGCTGTGACGCAGCGATATGTGCGACCCCAGTATCTTGTACTCTACCGGGTCGCGCAGGGGGGCGTTCTTGAGCACGGTCACCTCGGCTCCTTTCACAAAGCCCATCTCCAGCAATCGCTGGCGAAAGGCTCCCGAGCCGTGAACCTTAACCACGCGTACCACTGCGCCTATTTTTTCGTTATCTAGATGTCTCATTTCAGTGTCTTCTTTTCAATGTGCAAAGTTAGTGTAAATCCTGCAATGATGAAATACCTATATTTGGGTATTCTTGAAATAAGATACAGAAACAAGATTTGGACCACAACTCAGGCATAAGAATGCATGCCTGTGAGGAAATAATTGACACCAAAGTAGGTCATTAGCACCGTGAGGAACGAAGCGAGTACATAAGCGTGAAATTTGACTGGCGACGATGGTGTGAATGACTTGTGCAGCGGAACTGCATAAATCATCAGCGTTATCAGCGCCCATGTCTCCTTAGGGTCCCACGACCAGTAAGTGCCCCACGACACATTAGCCCACACGGCACCCACAAAGATTCCCATTGCAAGCAGGCTCACAGCAGGATATAGCATTAGTTGTGACAGGGCGGTGCTTCTTTCTATCTCTCCGGGTGAACGGTGAAGAGATGCTTGTATCAGGCCTTGAATGGCGATGAGTGTGATGAGGGCGAGTAGGGCGTAGGCTATCATGACCAGTGCCACATGGGTGGACAGTAACGGTGACTGTAACACAGGCATGAGGCGGGTGATTTGAGGGCTGCCCACGGCCAGCATCGACACAAGCATGCACAGTGACGATACCAGGTGACCAAAGGTTTTCATCACTGGTACTCGGTGCATTACCACGATGGTGATAATGATGGTAATCCATGCCATGAAGAGCATTGTCTCATATCCGTTGCTCATGGGAGTGTGTCCGCTGATAATCCAACGCATGATAAATTGGGTTGTGAGAAAAACGGCTTGGGCAAGGATATATGTCAGTTGCAGGGTGTTGACTATGTTGCTTTGCTTGTTGGCAAAAAGCAGCATGCAGAATAGCAGACTCAGCGTGAGGCACAGGAATACCACCCATCGTGCCGATAGCAGTGAGTTGTACACCACCTCAATGCTTACCATTGACGGTGATGGCAACACATCGCCAGCCTTCTCTTTTTGATAGAGTTTTATTTTCTCAATAATCAGTTTGGCTCCTTCGGCATTGTTTACCAGTACATTTTCCACAAGATAGTCCATAGCGTGGTTGATAAACTGAAACTCAGCTGCAGGGGTGCCCAGTGGCAACTCTGTACTGCCGGGTGTGTGCCATGTCAGTTTGGCCTTGTTTGACGGGTCGGCCAGTGGAAATATGTGCAGCATCTCGCTATTGTAGAACATGTTAACCACCTGTATCTTCTCGTCGGTCTCTCGTATGGCTTTTCGCGCAGCATCGCCTATTGTAGGGTCGTTGGCCTTACCATCGAGTTTGTAAGAGTGGTCGGTGTTGTAGAAGTCGCTAACCGATGCCCACTGGCTGTCGATGCCCAGGATGCGTTGCACCTCAGTGTTCTTGACACGGATGAGTCGTTGTTGCTCCCACTCGGTGTAATATATCATCCAGCTCATGAATATCTCATCTGCCGTATAACCATTCCACTGTGGCTTGCCACTCAACTTGGTGACAAACTCGGTTGCCGCAGTGTTGATGGGGCATAGGCGACCATTGTATAGGACAACTACCTTGCCAAACTCGTGAGCTATCTCGCTCGAGACAGGTGTGATGTCGGCTCCATAGGCATTAACTGCAGTAGTGATGCATAGCGCTGCTATTACTAGCGGCTTGGTAGCCGAGCGATACAACTGCCTGATGCGTGTGTGCCGAGAAAACATGGTCCACAGCAGGCCTATCAGTAGCAAGACATAGCCTGTGTAGGTGATTGCGATGCCATAGGGGTCGTGAGCTACCAGCAGTTGAGTGCCTTGGAGGTCGGAGTCGTAGGCCGACTGGTAGAAACGGTAGTCAGCCGCACGGCCTATGTTGTTCATAGACACGCATATGTCCTCACTGACATCGTCGTGCGTGACGGTGATGTGGCAACGGTAGTCCATAACTGCGTTTGAGCCGGGATAGGTTATGACTTCAAAACTGGTTAGCGTCATGTCAAATGGCAACTCTTGCATTGTGCAGTCTTTACCCGTAAATGTGTTCACGCTCTTGCCCGTTCTCAAGTGCAGCGTGCCACTCTCGGCGGTAAGGTGAGTTACTAGTGCTCCTGCCAGCATCACGACAAACGAGACATGCAGCAAGAACACTGCACATCTCTTGTGTACTCTTTTTTGTACAAGAAAAGCCAGGGCCATGATAGCGAGCAATGCCCATAGCGCAATGAACCACCACGACCCGTAAATCGTGTCGTGTACATAGTTTTGACCCTGAATTTTCTCGATTATGGTAGCTACCCCCATACACACTATGAGCAGTGTGTACAGGGATAGTATCAGGGTTTTAGATAGATTCGATGAAATATACGATTTGGTCACGCTGTTTCTTGGTTAACTTTCTGAATTTCACAACAGTCTCATAGGCATCGCTCTTGCCTCCCTCGGCAGTGCAACCGTGCCACATAATGGCCTCAATCACATTGCGGGCACGGCAGTCGTGCATACGCTCGGTTCCCGAACCACACTTGCTTGCCAGACCTCGGCCCCACAGCGGGGTAGTGCGGCACCAGCCAGTGCGTATGTCGTTCTTCATGAACAAGCGGTGCTGCACCATGTCGGTGTAAGGCCAAATCTTCTGGTAAGGATAGCGGGGCATGTCGGCATTGCCAAACATCAGGTTGGGATCGTGTATCTCGTCGCTGCCGGTTGTCCAGCTGGGACGATGGCATGCGGCACAACCTATCTGTGAGAATAGTTCCTTGCCAGCCTTGAAGTCGTCGGTTGTGGTGTTGCGGGCAGCAGGAACTGCGAGACCACGATGCCATATCATCAGGTTCTTGTATTGTGAGTCGGTCATCTCGGCATCGAGCGTCTGGCTTGTGAGGTATGTCTTGATGTCGCTCTCAAGGTTGCCAGTGTGCCACTCGGGATGAGCCTTGGCGGGGTCTACCATGTTGATGTACTCGGTGAAGCCTGCCTGTACCTCGGGATCCTTTGATGACTTCTCGGCATAGTACTTGCCTGCGAGGTCAAGGTAGTGGTAACGGCGGTCAGAGCGGGTCACATTGGTAATGTTCCATATAGCGTTGGCACCTGCGGCATCGAGTAGCGGACCGCGACTCAATGCGTAGGTGTAGCGGCGCACATACTTGGTGCCGTCGCCTTGCTT
>JAGHTV010000287.1 GCA_018065165.1 Candidatus Sodaliphilus fimicaballi
TCTCGCTACCATAATATACACAAGGAATGCCACGGAAGGTGAACATGAACGACATATTCTCGGCCCACTGGTTGGTACCGCCATTGAAACGGATACCGTCGTTAGGACCGGGGCAGTAGTCGTGAGAGTCGACATAAACCACATTGTAAGTAGCGTCGTTGTAGTAGTTGTCGCTGCCAAAGAGTCCCCAGATGCTGCCTACGCTGTTGAAGCCGTAGTGAACGGGGAAGTCGATGATGTTAAGACCGCTTGCCTGGCTGTAATCGGGTGTGTGGTAAGTGTTGCCACTGAGCCAAGCGTTGTTGCTCTTGGGCTGTGAACTTGCTCCACCAGCGGTAGAAGCCTCCTGGAGGCACAACTTCTGGTTGTCGAGTGTAGCGGGGTCGGTGCTCTCATATATGGCAATCTTGTCCCAGTAAGAGCCGTCGCTGTTCCACTGTGAACGCAGCGATGCAGGGCTCTGCCAAGTGTAGAAGTAGGGAGAGAGAGCGGGCTGGTCGCGATAGGTCACGCTGCCTTGGAAACGAGCGCAAACCTCGGCATACATGAAGAATGGGCAGCCGTTGAGACGCTTGTGCTTGTACTGCTCGCCCAGAGCCTGGAACGCGGGCAAGAAGGCTGCGTTGAAGGTGAGGCGGCTGATGTGACCGCCAGTATCGATGCGGAAACCGTCAACACCCATCTTGATGAAAGAGCCGTAGCAGTCGATGAGATATTGGTAGGTTTGGGGATTCTCAGTATTGAGGTCCACGCAGTCGCCGGCAATCTGAGCCCACCAGCGGTTGGGTTCGTCCCAGTTAAAGTTGCCATAGTGGTGCCACAGGTTGTGATTGTCGTGGTTCTGGTTGTCGGTATTCTTCATCTTGGTGAGGCGATCGCTGTATTGCTGTCCGCCGGGCAGGTTCAGGTAGTTGTCCTGAAGCTTGCCACCCTTAGAGATGGTATATGGAATCATACACTGATTGATATCGCTTTGGGGCTTGCTGTAGTCGCGGTCGAAGAGCTTACACAGGTTGCCCTCGCCAAAGTTACCAGTGTGGTTAATGACGATGTCGAGGATGACCTTCATGCCACGAGCATGGGCAGCGTCGATGAGGTCCTGGAAGCTGCAGTCGTCGCTCTCGTAGCGCTTGTCGACCTTGCTGAAGTCCATAGCGTGATAGCCGTGGTAGTCAAAGCCTGAGCCGTTTTGAACAATGGGAGTTACCCACACTGCGGTGAAACCCAGAGCCTTGATGTAGTCGAGTTTCTCGATGAGGCCCTTGAAGTCGCCACGCCAGTTGGGGTCCTTCTTGGCAGCGTCCTTGGCGCCGTCCCAGCAATAGGTGTTGTTAGTCTTGTCGCCGTCGTAGAAACGGGTTGTCATTACAAAGTAGATGGTCTCGTCACGGAAGTCGGTGCGATCACCTACAAATGCGGCCATTGATTGCAGTGCAACCAAGCAGAGCAAAAGTGTAGCAAGTAATTTTTTCATTTGATGTAGTTTAAAAAGTATGATTAGTCTAAGTGTTTGCCTTTGCACGAGGGGCAAATGCCCTTGATGGTGTAGTTGACCGTGTGCACATCGTAGCCTGCGGGGAGTTGAACGGAAGGGATGGGCAACTCGGTGAGGCAATAGGTCTTCATGCAATGCTCGCAATAGAAATGAACATGAGTGTCGTCGTCGTGCTCGTGACTGTGGCTCTTGCACAACTCATAACGAACCCCGTCACCACTACCCTCGAGCACATGCACAAGGTGGTGCTGCTTGAATAGATTGAGGGTGCGGAATATGCCACTCTTGTCGATGGTACCAATTTTTTGTTCAAGTTCGGCAAGCGTATATGAACCGTCGTGATCGGCCATTGCTTGGATAACTACTATGCGGTTGGCTGTGGGGCGAATGTCATGCTCCTCGAGCATACGTTCAATGTCTGCTGCATTCATAGTCACAAATATAGTCATTATTAGCCATATCGCTTTAAGCAAGGCAGCACATTTCATATTATAGAATTGTGCAAACGATTGCATTAATTCAGCAAACACCACCAAATATGTTATACAACATTTATTACATATTTTAACATAATACATTGTTTAAGATATTGCTTTTATCGTAACTTTGTATCAACTAATTAGACCGTAAAAGCCATCTATGGAAAATATAGCATCGTTTAACCAACTAGTTAAACACTTGAAAGATAATGGTATGAGAAAAAAGGTTGCCGTAGTGTGGGCAGCCGACGCATCGACTCAACATGCAATTACAATGGCTCTTGCCGATGGTTTTGTCGAAGTCGTCTTCGTGGGTTGTGTACAACAACTGACCCAAGTTGAGGACTTGCGTCCCTATCTGGAACACATTACCTATGTTGACGCCAGCACTCCCGATGAGGCAGCCGCCATCGCCGTGAACCTTGTGCGTGAGGGCAAGGCCGATGTGCTGATGAAAGGCCTTATCAACACCGACAACCTGCTGCGTGCCGTGCTCAACAAGGAGACAGGCATACTGCCCAGTGGTAATGTGCTCACTCATGTGACCGTGGCCGACATTCCCGCATATGAACGCTTGCTGCTGTTCAGCGATGCGGCGGTTATCCCCTATCCTACTCACGAGCAACGCATCAAGCAAGTGGAGTACATAAGCGAGATGTGCCACAAGCTGGGCACCCAGGAGCCCCGCATTGCCCTGATACACTGCAGCGAGAAGGTGAACGAGAAGCATTTCCCTCACACCGCGGGCTACAAGGAGATTGCAACGATGGCCCAAGCGGGAACCTTTGGCAAATGCATTGTCGATGGTCCGCTCGACGTGAAGACATCGTGCTGTCGCGAGAGTATGGTGACCAAGGGAATCACATCGCCCGTCGATGGCATAGCCAATGCCCTTATCTTCCCCGATATTGAGGCTGGCAACACATTCTACAAGACCATCACCCTGTGGGCCAACGCTCAAACTGCGGGCCTGCTGCAAGGCACCGCTGCACCAGTGGTGGTATCGTCGCGCAGCGACAGCACTCTGAGCAAGTACTACAGCCTGGCAGTGGCCACCGCCTGCTCGTGAAACAAATTAACCACTTAACCTTTTAACCCATTAAACTTTTAACCCCTTACCACCATGTTAATCCTCGTCATAAACCCTGGGTCAACATCGACCAAGATAGCAGTATATGAAAACTACTCACCTATATTGGTAAAAAGCATATCACACAGTCATCAGGACCTGGTCCAATTTGCCAAGGCCAGCGAGCAGTTTGAATTTCGCAAGCAACTCGTGATTGACGAACTCAAGAAGAACGACATACCATTCAAGTTTGACGCTGTAATAGGTCGTGGAGGCCTCACAAAACCATTGAGCGGCGGCGTATATGAGGTGAACGAGCAGATGATGAATGACGCTCGCAATGCCGAGCACCAGCATGCCTGCGACCTGGGATGCCTCATTGCACACGAGATTGCAAGCGAGATACCCGGATGCCGCAGCTTCATTGCCGATCCTGGAGTTACCGACGAGCTGAACGACTATGCCCGAGTGTGTGGTTCGCCACTGATGAAGCGCATATGCATATGGCATGCACTTAACCAGCGCGCCATAGCACGTCGCTATGCTCGTGAGAACAACACTACCTACGAGGCGCTAAACCTAATCATGTGTCACCTGGGCGGAGGCATTTCAATCGCAGCTCACGACCACGGTAAGGCAACCGATGTGAACAATGCACTTGATGGTGAGGGACCGTTCTCGCCCGAGCGTGCAGGTTCGCTCCCAGCAGCCGACCTCATACGCCTGTGCTACAGCGGCAAGTACACCGAGGACGAATTGCTCAAGCGCATTGCCGGCCAAGCAGGCCTCACCGCACTGCTGGGCACCAATGACATGATAGAGGTGAACAAACGCATTCAAAATGGCGACGCACAGGCAAAGTTCTATGTCGATGCAATGGCCTATCACATCTCAAAGAATATTGTTGCACAGGCAGCGGTACTGTGTGGCAAGGTTGATGCAATCATCCTCACAGGCGGCATGGCTCACTGGGGTTATCTTACCGACCGCATCAAGGAGCGTGTGGCGTGGCTCGCCCCCATACACATCTATCCTGGCGAGGACGAATTGCTAGCTCTGGCACAAAATGCCATGGCAGTGCTTACGGGCAAGGTAATGCCGCTAGAGTATAAATAACGAAGGACGAAAAACGAAAGACGCAAACGTAAACGCAAACGCAAACTTTTTCCCTCTCGCAGATGGCGCGGATCTCGCAGATTTAATTGAAAAAGGGAATTATATCTAGATTTATCAGATTTATCGCCACATAAAATCGTTGTGGCTAACAATCTGTTTAATCTCGTTTAAATTCCCAAAAGAAAAAATTCAATCTGGGAAATCTGTGGTAGATACGAAGGACGAAAAACGAAGGACGAAAGACGCAAATTAACGAGTATGAGAATGAAAGAACAACGCCTCACTTGGGGCGTTGTTCTTTTTCTATCTGACGGTCGATGTGGACCTTTTTCTCTACATCATAAGGTAGTGGAGATGTCGTTGCTCCCACCGCCCCATTCATAGCTGCCTGTTGAGCCTCTTTTACTTGCAAGAAGTCTAGCGCATTCTTGTTGTCATCTTTGGGCTTCTCTTAGAATCGTGCCATAGTTGTCTACTTTAAATGTGATGCAAATATAACTATTTTTAATTACAATGAGCAAATCCTATGCCAAAAAAACAGTATCTTTGCAAAACAAATACAACATAAAATAAAATGAGTAAAATTAAGAATATCGTCTTTGACCTGGGCGGCATCATATTTGAGATTGACAAGAATCGTGCAATAGAACATTTTAAGGAAGTAGGCTTTGCCGATGCGAAGTCATACCTTGACGCATTTACACAAGTTGGCATCTTTGGCCAGCTCGAAGCAGGGCAAATCACTGCCGAGGAGTTTCGTAGTGAACTGAGCAAACTCGCAGGCAAGGAGATGACGCTTGAAGACTGCTACCATGGCTGGACAGGATATTACAAGCAGATGCACCAGTATATCCTCGACGCCGTGCTTGACCTGCGTGCCCGTGGCTACCGCGTGAGCCTGCTGTCAAACACCAACCCCTACATGATGCAATGGGCTCGCAGCAACGACTTTGACGGCAACGGTCATCCCGTTGACTACTACTTTGACAAACTTTACCTGAGCTATGAGTGCAAGGTGATGAAACCCGACGCACGCATATTTGAGATGATGCTCGAAGGCGAGAATGCCAAGCCCGAGGAGACCATCTTCATCGACGACAGCCCACACAACGTGAAAGCAGCTGCCGAGCTGGGCATACACACCCTGCAACCAGCCAATGGTGAGGACTGGCGTGAGATGCTTGAAGAAGCTCTTAACAAGGACTATTAATAAACCCCTATATGAAGAAGATTCTACTTGCAGCCGCAATGGTTGCAACACTTAGCGTGAATGCTCAGCAAGAACTGCACGGAGGAGCAAAAGGTTCGCCCGTAATCAACAACGACAATACGGTCACATTTGCCATCAAGGCACCCGAGGCCAAGAGCGTGACACTGCACTTGGACTATACCAGCGATGTGGCAATGACTCGCGAGAGCGACGGCACATGGACCTATACCACCAAGCCCCTGCAACCCGAGTTGTATCGCTACAACTTTGTTGTTGACGGCGTCAAGGTCAACGACATGAACAATGTGTACTCGATACGCGATGTTTCTACCGTGATGAGCATGTTTATCATCGACGGAGAGAAAGAGCCATGTCCCTATAGCGTGACAAATGTGGCTCACGGTACAGTTTCGCAGGTGTGGTATGACTCACCCACACTGGGCACCAAACGTCGCATGAGCGTGTATCTGCCAGCAGGATATGAAGACAGCCACACACGCTATCCGGTATTCTATCTTCTTCACGGTTCGGGTGGCGACGAGACAGCATGGCTCGAGCACGGACGCGCTGCACAGATTGCCGACAACCTCATAGCTAGCGGTAAGGCCGAACCCATGATTATCGTGATGCCCAATGGCAATGTCGACGAGAACGCAGCTCCTGGTGCAGCCGAGACAGGACTCGTTAATCCCACATTTGCCCACTCAAAGTGGATGGAAGGTACATTTGAGGGCTCGTTTAACGACATCGTGAACTATGTTGACAGCCACTACCGCACAATGAAGCTGAAACGAAAGCGTGCCATTGCAGGCCTGTCGATGGGAGGTTACCACTCGCTGTACATCAGTGCAAACAATCCCAGCGAATATGGATATGTGGGACTATTCTCGGCAGCCATCACCCCTAAGGAGGGCGTTTCCTCGCCCATCTATGACGACCTGGAGGGCAAGCTCAAGGCACAATTCCGCCAGCGAGTACACCAGTACTGGATAGGCATTGGCGAGGATGATTTCCTCTACAAGGACAATGCAAAGTTCACTCGCATGCTCGACAAGAACCGTTGCCGCTACACCTACGAGGAGTCAACCGG
>JAGHTV010000529.1 GCA_018065165.1 Candidatus Sodaliphilus fimicaballi
TTATCGTCAGCAAGGCGGCTATCGCCAGCAGGGCGGTTATCGTCAGCAAGGTGGTGGCTATCGTCAGCAGGGCGGTTATCGCCAGCAGGGTGGCTATCGTCAGCAAGGCAGTGGTTATCGTCAGCAGGGTGGTGGTTATCGCCAGCAAGGCGGTTACCAGCAGGGTGGTTATCAGCAGGGCGGCTATCGCAAGCCCCAGCAAAACCGCAACCAGGGTCTCCGTCCTCAAATGCGTTTCACTCCTCGTCCTCAACCCGTTGAGTACGAAGAGCCAATGCTCGATCCTAACATGGAAGTACGCTTGAACAAGTTTATGGCTAACGCAGGCATTTGCTCTCGTCGTGAGGCCGATGAACTGATACAAGCAGGAAAGGTTAAGGTAAACGGTGAGGTTGTCACCGAACTCGGCGTAAAGATCACTCCCAAGGATATCGTAGAGTACAACGACAATGTTGTCACTACCGAGAAGAAGTGCTACCTCTTGCTCAACAAGCCCAAAGACTGCGTCACTACAAGCGACGATCCCAATGGCCGCAAGACCGTTATGGACCTCGTTAAGGGCGCTTGTGAGGAGCGTATCTATCCTGTAGGTCGCCTCGACCGCAACACTACAGGCGTGCTGCTGCTCACCAACGATGGTGACTTGGCTTCTAAACTCACTCATCCCAAGTATGTAAAGAAGAAAATCTACCAAGTGTGGACCGATAAACCCATCACTGAGGAAGACATGCAACACATTGCCGATGGCGTTGAACTCGAGGATGGTCCCATCCATGCCGATGCTGTAAGCTATGTATCGGCTAACGATCGCAAGCAGGCTGGTATCGAGATTCACTCTGGCCGCAACCGCGTGGTGCGTCGCATCTTCGAACACCTGGGTTACCATGTTGTTAAGCTCGACCGTGTTTACTTTGCAGGCCTCACCAAGAAGAACCTGCCCCGTGGTCGCTGGCGTTACCTCACTCAGGAAGAGGTTAACTTCTTGAAACAAGGTTCATTTGAATAAAAATTGACAAAGATATAATGGAAATTACAAGAACTAAAGTTGTCGACATCTTCAACCCCGCTCTTGTGGGTCAGGATGTATGTGTCAAGGGCTGGGTGCGTTCACACCGCAGCAACAAGTATGTGCATTTCATCGCACTTAACGATGGTTCAACAATCAAGACTGTGCAAATCGTTGTCGACCCTGCAAGCGTCGACGAGGAACTGCTCAAGAATATCACTACAGGTGCCTGCATTGGCGCTGTAGGTACGCTGGTCGAGAGTCAGGGCGCTGGTCAGAGTGTAGAGATTCAATGTAAGGAGATTACACTCTATGGTACTTGCCCCAACGACTATCCTATGCAGAAGAAAGGTCAGACATTTGAGTATATGCGTCAGCATGCTCACATGCGTCTGCGCACCAACACCTTTGGTGCAGTGTTCCGCATTCGCCACAACATGGCAATGGCTGTACACACCTACTTCCACCAGCACGGTTATTTCTACTTCCACGCTCCACTTATCACAGCAAGCGACTGTGAGGGCGCTGGCGAGATGTTCCAGGTAACAACCAAGAATCTCTATAAGCTTGAGAAGGACGACAAGGGCCAGATCAAGTATGACGACGATTTCTTCGGCAAGATGACTTCACTCACCGTTAGTGGTCAGCTCGAGGGCGAGC
>JAGHTV010000437.1 GCA_018065165.1 Candidatus Sodaliphilus fimicaballi
CCTCGCCCGCGCTCTGTTCGGTGCGTCTCCCGTCGCGGCCGGCCGGGGGCGGCGGGGGGGGGCCGCGGGTGGCGCCCCCCCCCCCCCCCCCCCCCCCCCCCCCCCCCCCCCCCCCAAAACCCCTCAACACCAACCCGACCGAACTTGAGACACAGCATACGCTCAAGAACATATACCGTGCTGCGAGAAACGCAATCGAGGAAACCGGTGCCAACGCCCTGTTCCTGACCATAGGCACACTGCGATGGTTTGAGACCGACTATAGCGAGACTCCCAGATATGCCCCCATACTGATGCTGCCAGTGGAGATGGTGTACAAGAAGGGACACTACTACATTAGGTCGCGCGAAGAGGAAATCACACTCAACATCACCCTCTTTGAGTTCCTTCGCCAGAACTTTGACATCACTATACCCGGGCTTGACCCGCTGCCCACCGACGAACACGGCGTGGATGTGAAAAAGATATTCTCTATCATTCGCGAGGTGCTCAAGGACAAGAAGCGCTGGGATGTGGAGGAAGAAAGCATCCTGGGCATATTCTCGTTCAGCAAGTTCTTGATGTGGAACGACATACACAACCATCGCGACGAGCTTCTAAGCAACGAGATAGTGAACAGCCTTGTGGAGCAGAAGCTCACCTTCAACCCCACCGAGGTGATTTCCAACCTGAAAGATACCGACAAGAGCATCAAGCCCGACCAACTGGCCTTGCCAGTGTCGGTCGACTCATCGCAAATGGCAGCAGTGATCGAAGCTGGACAAGGACACTCATTCATACTCTACGGTCCTCCCGGAACCGGCAAGTCGCAAACCATTACCAACCTCATTGCCAATGCCTTGTTCCAGGGTAAGCGAGTGCTGTTTGTTGCCGAGAAGATGGCTGCACTCAGCGTGGTGCAAAATCGTCTGGAGAAGATAGGCCTTGCCCCCTTCTGCCTCGAGATGCACTCTAACAAGATTACTAAGCGTCATGTGCTCGACCAGCTGAAGACGGCTCTTGAGGTAACTCATATTGTAAAGCCTGAAGAATACTCACGCATCGCCGACCAACTATATGGACAGCGACTCAAGCTCATTGAGTATATGGAGGCACTGCACGAGGTCACCGGAAGCGAGGGTCTGTCGGCATATGACTGCATTTTCAGATTCCAGTCGATCAACGCCGATGAATTGCCCATCGACACTACCGACGAGCAACTGCGCAACTCGTTCAAGGTCGAGAACCTGAACAACTACCAGCACCTGCTCAACGACAAGTATGCAGCAATCATCAACCTGGTGGGACAGCCATCGGCTCATCCGCTACTGGGTTTAGACTTGAACGAAAACGACCTTACCGATGTCAACTCTATGGCATCGAGTCTCAAGGAAACCGCATCGCTGCTGCAAGGACTCGAGAGCGACTACCAACGCCTGGCACAAGCCACATCGCTCAGGGGGAAACTCCTGCGAGACAACAACGAGGCGATATTCAACGTGGACGCTAACGACCTGTACCAGCAATGGCGTGAGGCTAAGGCCAAGTGGTTCATCCCCCGTTTCTTTGCCAAGAGAAACTTTGTGAAGCAAATGAGGCAATACAACGCTCTCATTACTGCCGAGGACATTGACAGTCTACTCGATAACCTGATTGACTATCAGGCACTGCACAGCGAGATAGGCAACATCAACAGCAAAGTGAACCTCTACTTCAATAAGAATTATACAGGCGACAACCTTCCTACCGTAGAGGAGGCTCGAGACTACACCACACGCTTGACCCAGTGGGCAAGCAACATGGGCAAGGCACGAGACTGGTATCACTGGTGCGAGTACAAGCGCGAGCTGCAAAACTGCGGTCTGGCTGTCGTCGCCCAGCTCATCGAGGGCACTCCAGTGCCAGCAGGCACACTGTGCGACTCGTTCCTCAAGACTATGTTCAAGAGCCTTGCAAGCGAGAAGATTGCCCAGTCGCCCATATTGAGGACATTTGAAGGCTCTATATTTGACGAGACAGTATCGCTGTACCAGAAACTTACCGAGGAATTCAGGATGCTGAGCCAGAAAGAGTTGTATGCTCACCTCGCATCGCAAATTCCACACGTCACCAGCAACATAGACAGTAGCAGCGAGATAGGCTACCTCAACCGCAACATTTCGAGCGGTGGCCGTGGCACACCATTGCGTGAACTCATGGACCACATACCCACCCTGCTGCCACGTTTGTGCCCATGCATGCTCATGAGCCCAATGTCGGTAGCACAGTTCCTCACGCTGTCGCAGGACAAGTTTGACATCATCATCTTTGATGAGGCGTCACAGATGCCTACCAGCGAGGCCGTGGGAGCTATTGCTCGAGGCAAATCGCTCATCGTGGTGGGCGACCCCAAGCAGATGCCACCCACAAGCTTCTTCAACTCGACCAGCGTGAACGAGGACGAGGCCGACATCGACGACATGGAGAGCATCCTTGAGGACTGCCGCACCCTGGCAATACCCGCACTGCAACTCAACTGGCACTACCGCTCGCAACACGAGTCGCTCATCGCATTCTCTAACAACGAGTATTATGACGGCTCGCTCATCACATTCCCATCGGTCGACGACCAGACTACCAAGGTCAAGTACAACTACATCGATGGCACCTACGACAAGGGCGGACGCAGGAGCAACAAAGAGGAGGCCCAGGCTATCGTTGCCGACATTGCCAAGCGTCTGGCACGACCCGATCACGCCCACAACAGCATAGGCGTGATAGCCTTCAGCGTGGCACAGCAAAACCTCATCGAGGACCTGCTCGACGACTTGCTTGAGAACAACAGCGCACTCAAGGAGGCTGCCAACGAGATGTATGAGCCCATCTTTGTCAAGAACCTTGAGAATGTACAGGGCGACGAACGAGACATCATCATGTTCTCGATAGGCTATGGTCCCGACAAGTATGGCAGAGTATCGATGAACTTTGGCCCCCTCAACAATGCAGGAGGCGAGCGTCGACTCAATGTGGCCGTGAGCCGTGCACGCAAGGAAATGACCGTATACTCATCGCTCAAGTCGTCGCACATCGACCTCAACCGCTCTAAGGCTCGTGGCGTAGCAGGACTCAAGCACTTCCTGGAATATGCCGAGAGCCAAGTGCTGTTGCAAAGCAGCAACTGCAAGCACGATGTGGAAGACAGCGTAATCGCCGAGCAGATAGCCAACGCACTGCGTAAAAAGGGCTACCAGGTCAACACCAATGTGGGCCGCTCCAACTTCAAGATTGACGTTGCACTGTGCGACAGTAAAAACAAGGGCAACTACCTGCTGGGCATCTTGCTCGACGGCAAGGGATACTACAACACCCAGACTACTCGCGACCGCGAGATTGTGCAACCGTCGGTACTCAAGAACCTCAACTGGCGCATCATGAGAGTATGGAGCGTCGACTGGTTCTACAACCCCGAGCGTGTGATCGACCGTATCGAGAAGTTCATCAACTACACTCCCACCCCCCCCCTACCACAGGAGCACCAGGAGTTTGACATCTCACAGGAGACGATAGAGACGGTCCAGACCAACCTGACCGACTACCAAACCTTGAGCACAACTATAAATGCCAGCAAGATAACCGACCACGAGTTGGTATCCCGAATCGTCCAGTGTGAGCAACCCATCACACTGCCCTACCTGTGCCGCCGTGTGGCATCATACCGCGACACAGTACGCGTCACTCCCAAGATAACATCTACCGTGACACAAATTGTTGCCAAGTCGCTATACACACAGCCCACTGGCAACTGCAAAACGGTGTGGATGAGCAAGCAGGCAGCCGACGAGTTTGTGGGCTATCGCCAGCATAACGGCCGCGATATCACCGAGATACCACCAGTGGAAGTAATCAACGCAACAAGGGAAGCGCTCGCCGAGCAGTTGTCAATCAGCCTCGACGCCCTCACACTGATAGTGGCAAAGAAAATGGGATTCACCCGCCGTGGCACCAAGGTTGACCAGGCAATGAATGCCGCACTCAAGCACCTCACCGACAATGGTATCATCGAGAACATCGACGGAATGATGCGACTTGCCAACAGTTAACACCAAACAACAGTCTTAGCTGCTCGTAATAGCAAGTTAATTTGGAATTTACAGTCATTTTCCATAACTTTGCAATCAAGTATTAGCACAATGGCAAACTTTTTGAGCAGAATATTCAGATTTGGCAAAAAGCGAAGTTCGGAGGCGAGTAATGTTCCTGAACTAATTCAGTTATGCCAATTTGAGAAAGACCTAGACGCTTTGCTCTTGAGTGACAAGTACATTGCTAGAAGTGATTACAAAGACCTGATAGAAAAGAACGCTTCTTTGTATGAACAATTTAAAGTATTGTATGATAGCAACAAATTAGAGTATTTTTGCCGTGATTATGGTGTTCAAACAGAACGTTTCAACCATTTTTTGTCTATCTATGAAGATCTGACGAGAGACGAGAATTCAGCAAATATAAATGCACACAATGAAAAGTTCTTGTCGGACCAGTTAGTTTCAGAAAAATCATATCTGGATGAAATCCTTTCAGAAGTTGACAGCAACATCAAATTGGATGACGAACAACGTAAAGTGGTACTGTGGGACGAAGACTATACACTTGTTATTGCCGGTGCTGGTGCGGGAAAGACAACTACGGTTTCGGCAAAAGTGAAGTATCTTGTTGAACGCAAGGGTATTCGTC
>JAGHTV010000477.1 GCA_018065165.1 Candidatus Sodaliphilus fimicaballi
AGCCCAGTGTCCACTTGGGCATGATGGGTGCCTTGCCTGTGAGGGTGCGGTAGCCGCTTATCACCTCGTCGAGGTTGTTGCCGGCCACAAAGTAGTAGTCGAGCTGCTTGGTCATCTCACTCCACAGCGACAGTTTGCCCTGCTCGGCATCACTCACCGGGGCATAGGCACGCAGGCCACAGTAGGCCTCGCCGCCATCGGGTTTCCATTCCAGCTTTATCGAGTAGCGCTTGCCAGCCTCGAGCTTGATGCTGAACTTGCGGGCATTGGGGTTCCATGCAGTGCGCCATATAGTCTGATCCTCCTTGCCAGTTGCTGCAAGGTCCTCGGTATAGACGGGCTTGCCGTCGATGTAGATGCGCTGGTAGCCCGAGTAGTAGTGACTGAAGCGATATTCGCCAGTAGCCATAGGCACAATCTCGCCTTCATAGACAACGGTGGCCTTCTCAAGCGGGAACTGCGGCAGGTTCTTGGCCGACTTCAAGTTCTCGTAGTATATCGAGTCCTCGCGACGCACCAGCGTCTCCTTACCAGGAGCCGAGTAGGTGCCAGTGAGAGCTCCTTCCTTGCCGTCCTTGTCATAGAGGCGGAACAGGCGGTGCAGCTGCTGGTAGTCTTCGGGATTGCCAAAGCGGCACAGCGAGTAGCTGTCGAGCATGATGCCATAGTTGCGCGACGACAGCACAAAGGGCACGCTCACCTTGGTGTTGTACTGGAAAAGCTCCTCGTTGCGGCCCTTGTAGTTCCACTCATCGGCCTGATGTTGACCCAGACCGAAGAATGCCTCGTCGGCAGGCGACTCAAAGAGCAGATGTGTGGTCCAGCCCAAGTATTGCAACGGAGTGCCATCGGCAGTGGTTTGTGAGGCACGGAATGGCTCAAAGGTCTTGCCACCGCCATGATTCTCTTCGACATAGAGTTTGCCTTGGGCATCGGTAAATCGTACCTCGCCAGTGCGTGTGTTTACATGGGCACGCACACTCGGAGTGCTTACCACCACCTCATTGGGCAGCTCTTTGATATCGCAACGTGTGTAAGGCGGCTGCGGGATCACCACAAGGCTCTGCGCATCGGCAAAGCTCTTCTCGGGCGTAGCACTCACGCGCACTATCTTGTCACCCAGCACTTGCAGTCGCACCAGTCGGGGCTGGCCGGCCTTGTCGCCCTGCAAGGTTACTGTAATGCCATCGGCACCAGTCACCACATTGCCTGCAATGGCCACCATAGCCCATAATAGGGCCACAACACACATACATGTCTTCTTGATGCTCATACTCTATATCGTTTTCTATTTGCCAAATGTATAAAACAGTTTTGTGATTAACGCGTCAAAACAGCGGTCAGGCAATATGGTGTGCAACCAGCGCATCGATGCATTGCCCACCCCGAAGGCGTAGCGAGTCTTGGGCCTGCGTGCCGTAGCTGCCTTGCACACATGCTTGGCAGCCTTGGTTGCCGAGGTCATCAGGTTGTGTGGATTGCGACGGTACATCATGTCAAACACGCCAGTCACGCGACCAGCCTTCTCGGCATACACGGTACCGTCGGCAGCCTTGTGCAATTGCTGTGCAGCGATAATGCCCCAGTTGCTGTAAACTCCACCGGGCTCAATGATTGCAACATCAATGCCATAGGGACGCACCTCCATGCGAGTAGCGTCGCTCAGCGACTCCACGGCATACTTGCTCACATTGTACCAGCCTGCAAAGGGGAAGGTCAGCCGGCCTGCAATTGAGGCTACATTGACAATGCGGCCGCTGTGCTGACTGCGCATGTGTGGCAGCACGAGCTTGGTCATTCGTGCCAGGCCCAGCACATTCACGTCGAGCTGACGCTGTGCATCATCGAGGCTTGTAGTCTCTACAGGACCAAGTTCGCCATAGCCGGCATTGTTTACCAGCACATCGATGCGGCCCTCTCGCTCAATGATGGTGTTGACGGCTGCTTGTGCCGAAGCCTCGTCGGTAACATCGAGTGTGAGAGGTGTAACGCCATACTGGCGCAGGGGCTCCATGCGCTCGGTGCGACGAGCTGCGCCATACACCTTGTGGCCCTGCTCGGCAAGCATGCGTGCCGCCTCATAGCCTATGCCGCTACTGGCACCTGTTATAAGTATTACTAGTGTAGTCATAAGGTGGAATTTCAACTTTATAGGCAAAGTTACACATTTCCCGTTGCTTCACATTGCAAAGTTAATGATAAGTTTATGAAAATTGCATCATATAGATACTCGTATTGTATGAAATGCACCGTTTTTTGTGTAAAGTGCCTCGGTGTTTTTTGAAAAAGTTGTAATTTTGCGATGCAAGGGCGTGGCAACACGCTTTGCTACCAATTTGACGGCATGATTATGAACATAAAAAATATGGTTTGTCCGCGATGCGTGATGACGGTGAATGCAATCCTCAAGGATGCCGGCATCGATGCCACGCGTGTTGAGATGGGTGAGGTTGAGACCGTTGCCCCCCTCGATGCTGTAACTATCCATGACCTGGATTGTCGCTTGCGTGCGGTGGGCTTTGAGTTGCTGCACGATCGCGACGATGCCCTCGTTGAACGCATCAAGGCGGCACTTATTGACCTGGCTCGCCGCGACGATGGACACAATCATAAACTCTCGGCCGAATTGCCTGGGCTGCTTGACATGGAGTACAAGCACCTCTCGGCTGTGTTTAGTGCTCACGAGGGGCGTACCATTGAGAAATGCTACATTGCCCGGAAGGTTGAACGGGCCAAGGAACTGCTTGTTTATGGCGAACTCACCGTGGGCGAAATTGCATACCGCCTGGGCTACAGCAGCGTTGCCCACATGTCGGCCCAGTTCAAGCAAATCACAGGTCTCACACCCACCGCTTGGCGAAACTCGCAAGCACAACGCACACCCCTCGACCAAGTGTAATCCTATAAAGAAAATCTTGTAACATTTATTGAAAATAATGTAACGGCATAGGCTCTATGTCGTTGTAACTTTGCATCGTGAAACAAGCGTTAACCTTGAGCGAACGCTCAAGGAACAGTAGCTGCTGGGGTGCGTTTTCGTTTGCGTAGCCCCGCAGGGGCGGTTCGTTTTTCGTTAAAAAATTATGGAATATCTAAATGCTTTACTCATGATGCTTAACGGCATGTCGCCCTACCTGATGTTGGGTTTCCTCATCGCAGGTGTGCTGCATGCTTTTGTGCCTAGTGCCATATACTCTCGTTATCTGGCGGGAACCGGCATCAGGTCGGTACTCACTGCGGCTGCCATAGGCGTGCCACTGCCGCTGTGCTCGTGTGGCGTGTTGCCCACGGCTGTGTCGTTGCGTCGCAATGGTGCGTCGCGTGCTGCTACCACCTCGTTTCTCATTGCTACACCGCAAACGGGTGTCGACTCTATCGCTGCCACCTATAGCATGATGGGCCTGCCGTTTGCCATACTGCGTCCCATTGCAGCGCTGGTGACGGCCGCCCTGGGCGGAACTGCCCTAGGAGCTCTTGAGAGTCGTGGAATGCTCGACGGTGCCAATGCCGACGGCGAGGATGGTGCTGCACAACCCGAGGCGTTGCCTACAACACTGTGGGGCAAGGTGGTCGAGACGTTGCGTTATGGCCTCGTCGAGATGATGCAAAACATAGGCCGTTGGCTAGTGTTGGGACTCGTCATTGCTACACTCATCACCGTGTGGGTGCCCGACGACTTCTTTACAGCCTATGCTAGCAATCACCTGGTTAACATGCTCGTAGTCGTGGTTATTGCTGTGCCCATGTATGTGTGTGCTACAGGTTCAATTCCCATAGCTGCAGCGTTGATGATGAAGGGTCTGTCGCCCGGTTGTGCACTGGTGATGCTCATGGCTGGTCCAGCTGCCAATGTTGCGTCGATGCTCGTCGTGGGGCGTGCTATGGGTCGTCGTGCTGCTGCCGTCTATCTCACTTCAATCGTGGCGGGAGCAATGGGATTTGGTCTTATTATTGACTACTGGCCAGGACTGCAAGAGGTGTTCACCGGTGCCATACCCGAGTGCATGAAGTGCCACACTAAGGATGTCTCGTGGCTCAACGCCGTGTGTAGCACAATTGTCACAGTAATGGTGGTCGTGGGCTTCGTTACCAAGTACAGGAAATCATATCTATTAACTCAAAATAAGACAGCAAAGATGAAAGAATTCAAGATCAAGGGCATGATGTGCAATCATTGCAAGATGAATGTAGAAAAGGGCCTCGCTACAGTAGACGGTGTTGATAAGGTAACCGTTGACCTCGCCAAGGGCGTAGCTTATGTAGAGGGTAATGTAACCGACGAGGCCATCAAGGCCAAGGTGACCGCCCTGGGCTACGAGAACGCGTAATCGAGAACGCTACTGTGCCCGACGCATTTCCGTCGGAAATAGTATTGCGTCATGAGGCAAAAAATCAAGTGCGGCCACCGCTATGGTGGTCGCACTTGTTATCTGTACCCCTCGGTCAAGCGAGGGGGGTATCAATTACTTCTCGTCTTTCTTGGCCTTGAGGCAAGATACTGTGAGGTAGATGAGCAACAGGGCATATACTGCCATTGCGATAGTGCTTGTTGTCTCCTCGCTCAACTCGTGGTGATATTCAAAGCCGAAGAATACCATACCTGCACTCACTACACCCATGAGGGCACCACCGGCAATGAAACCGCTGGCGAGCAGCGTACCGCGTTCAACGCGTGCCTTGTTGACCTCGGCATTCTTGCTGCGTGAACCCACAAACCAGCTGATGAGACCACCCACCAGCAGCGGAGTGTTGAGCTGCAAGGGAATGAACATACCCAGTGAGAATGCAAGTGCGGGAACGCCCAGCCAGTTGAGCAACAGTGCCAGGATTGCACCCACGATGTAGAGCAACCAGGGAGTCTCGCCACCCATCATCAGCGGGTCGATAACGGCTGCCATGGCGTTGGCCTGAGGAGCAACGAGAGCGTTGTCGCCTACAAAGCCGTATGTCTTGTTCAGGATAATCATTACACCACCCACGGTAGCAGCGCTCAGCAGTGTACCCACTGCCTTCCAGGTTTGCTGCTTGGCAGGAGTTGTACCCAGCCAGTAACCAATCTTCATGTCGGTAACCATACCGCCAGCCATCGACAGTGCTGTACATACAACACCACCTATTACCATCGATGCCACGATACCGCGTGCACCGTTGAGGCCCACAGCAACAAAGATACCCGATGCTACGATAAGGGTCATCAGTGTCATACCCGATACGGGGTTACTGCCCACGATTGCAATAGCGTTAGCGGCAACTGTTGTAAACAAGAATGCGATAACTACTACTACGAAGAATGCCACGATAGTTTGCAGCAGGTTGTGGATAACGCCTACATAGAAGAACACTGCAGTCACTGCAAGAGCAGCAGCCAGTGCAAACACGAGCACCTTCATTGAGATGTCCTGCTGGTGACGCCCAACCTTTTCAACACCCTGGCCCTTGAGTGCCTTGCCAGCCAAGCCCACAGCACTGCGGATAACGCCCCAAGACTTCACGATGCCAATGATACCGCTCATCGCAATACCACCGATACCGATGAAGCGTGCCGAGTTCTTGAAGATGTCCTCGGCGGGAGCAGCTGCCAGGTCGGGGTTCATTGTACCCATCAGGGGAACGATAACCCACCAGATGAAAGCACTACCGGCAAAGATGATGAACGCATAACGCAGACCCACGATGTAGCCCAGACCCAGCACGGCTGCACCAGTGTTGAGCTTGAACACCATCTTAAACTTGTCGGTCATGA
>JAGHTV010000324.1 GCA_018065165.1 Candidatus Sodaliphilus fimicaballi
CTCACCAAGCTGTACAACAAGAAGGGTACAGGTTACTGCCAGGTGCTTACAAAGAAGAACAAGCAGGTGTATGCCGCTGGTTACAAGAAACTTGAGGAACAACGCAATAAATTGAAATCTAACAAATAATAATGATAAAGATGAATAGTGCTGTGTGGACTGGACTTGCAACAATCGGACTATTGATTGTTTCTAATATTATTATGACTTTTGCTTGGTATGGACACCTCAAACTGCAGCAAATGGGCGTAACCAGCCACTGGCCTCTGATAGGTGTAATTTTCTTGTCGTGGGGCATTGCATTCTTTGAATACTCATTTATGGTGCCCGCCAATCGTATTGGCTTTGTTGAAAATGGTGGACCATTCACGCTTTTGCAGCTTAAGATTGTTCAGGAAGCACTCACACTGACTATCTTTACTGCTTTCGTTACAATCTTTTTTAAGAGCGAAACTTTGCACTGGAATCACTTCGTGTCTTATGGACTGCTCATATTGGCTGTCTTCTTTGCTTTTCTCGATACAAAATAATGTAATAAAAAAGCAGAAAACAGTAGTGATTTTGTAGCAAATTTATTATCTTTGTACATTATTGAAACATTAACCCCGATATGAATACTAAATCATTAACATCTCTTGCTGTAGCAGCTATGATGGGCTTTATGGCTCAAGCTGCCACTGTTGCGTGGCAACCATCTGTAGACCAGATGATTGCAAATGGTGAATTTGCTAAGGCAGAACAATTCCTGAAGCAGCTTCCCAAGGCTGAACGTAAAGAACAAGCAGTACGCATCGACTCTCTTAATACAATCATGCAGCGTATTCGTGCAGACTTTACTTTGACTCCTGCCGAAGGTATTGCAAAGATTAAAGAACGTATGCCTCAGGTAACCGAAGCACAAATCGAGAAGTGGAAGGCTACTAAGAAGATTGAATATATGATTATCGATGGCAAGGAATGCTGGTTCAGAAAGAGTGTGGGCAACCTGTGGCTCCTCGCCGACGAACTTGCAACCGACCATGCTGCCGATAAGACCGACAGTTACAACTACCATCGTGGTCACTATCTGGCTGCAATGAAGACTACACCTGATGCTAACGGTACCCGTGACTGGAATAAGGCTCAAATTACATTCAAGCTTGACGTTAAGGCTGATGCGGTTCCCGCTGGTGAGACTGTAAAGGTGTGGATGCCTTATCCATTTGAAAACTTGCGTCAGCGCAATATCCATTTTATCAAGTCTAATCGCCCCGTAACCTTCAGCGATGGCTCAAAGCATCACACTGTGTATATGGAAGCAGTTGCCGAGAAGGGCAAACCCCTCCACTTTGAGTACACATTCAGCTATGAGGTGGGTGAGCGTCACATTGCTAAGCAAGACATGCTTGCACTGCTCCAGCCTTATGACAAGAATAGCGAGGTTTACAAGCGTTACACCCTCCAGAACGAAGGTCCTCACATTGCAGTAGATGAGAAGATTGCTGCTAAGGCTAAGGAAATCGTTGGCAATGAGACTAACCCCGTTGAGCAAGCATCACTGCTGTGCCAGTGGATTGGCCGCAACTTCCCATGGGCTGGTGCTCGCGAGTATAGCACTATCGCTAACATTCCCAGCTACGTTCTCGAGAACGGTCATGGCGACTGTGGACAGGTAGCATTGCTCTACATCAACATGGCACGCAGCCTTGGCATTCCCGCACGATGGGAGAGTGGTTACATGCTCCACCCGGGTTATGAGAACTATCACGACTGGGCTGAAACTTACTACGAAGGCATTGGTTGGGTTTCAACTGCCCCCTCATTCTGCCGCACTACAGTAGATACTCCCCTCAAAGACTATTATGTCACAGGCCTCGAAGTTTATCGCCTTGCTACTAACGAAGCAGTGGGCG
>JAGHTV010000300.1 GCA_018065165.1 Candidatus Sodaliphilus fimicaballi
GAATGTGGAATGTGACCTGGTTAGAGATTGCAGTACCCATTTCCTCGTCGGTTGTAAGACGCTTACCTGTTCTATCATATTTTACGGCCTTGGTAACGATGTAGTAGGTCACATCATAGCCATGTGTGCCGGGGTTGGGGAGTTTCTCGTCGGCCCAGTTCTTCTCGGTTGTATTTTGCGAGTTGGTGGCAATAAGTTTGCTGTTGTTGTCCTTGTTGTCAACAAGCTTGAAGTCCTTGTCGCTGAAGTCGGGACCTTCGATCTTGCGGTAAACATATGTCTCCTCTTTTACTCCGCCATTGGTCGAGTTCCAGGGAGTGAAGGTGATGTTGCTTGCCTTCGCCTTGTCAAACGAGGTGTTCCATGTCAGATTCACGGCATAATTGCAGTTTGCGGTAGCCTTTTCGACACGCTCGCCATCAAGCTGGTTTACATAGAAGAATACTTGAGGTGTTGAACTTGCATCAAACTTTCCTCCTGAAGCTTTCTTGTTGCTAGTGATTTTTGCTGATGTAGGAACAAATAGCATTGCCGAGACTGTGTAAGTCTGCCCTAAGCTCTCCTTCTCATAGAGGGTTGTAAAGTGGTTTCGCTCAAGCGAGTTGTCACATGAGTGGGGTACAGGCATGAATTGACCACCCTTTAAACGGTCAAACGCAGGCTTGAGGTCTTCGAACTTCGAGTTGTTATCTTCGCATGTCGATAACTCATTGTACCAGCGAAAAGCTATAGGCCATGCATAGTTTTCATATGAATAGTGGGTTGAGGTTCTTACTGCAAAGAAGAATCGGTTGGTAGTGGCATCAAAGTGATACAAGTCACCATTGCCGATTAGGGCATGATGTGTTACTTTGTCGATGCTCTTGACACCATATTTCAGTTGGTTGTATACCGATGGACTGTTGGTGCCCAGGTTGTCACTGCCTTTCCAGTAGTCATTGATTTGAATGAAGATGACTTCGCCCACACCCACAGCATTAGGAGCATAGGCATAGGGGTATTTCTTCGATGAATCGTAACCAATGTAGTTAACCAGGTAATCTTGAATTGTCGCGTCGTCCAGAGTAGGACCATTGTGAGTGGTGCCTTGTTGGGCCCACACGGTGGTTGTGGCAAGCATAGCAATTGCCACGGTCATTAAACTTCTAAGTCTCATTTTTTTGTTTGATACACACACCAATAAACCTTTTGTCAAGGTCTCAGTGCCGCTAAAATTATTTAATAGGTCTATATTTCCAGTATTTAAGTTTGCCTAGGATGGGTAAAGTTCAATAAGGATTCATACTCATTATAAGCACTTCTTAATTTCCAGTGCAAAGGTACAACATTTTTTCGAATAATTGGTCAATTTTTCTTAAGAAATAGTGTTTTTGGCGTAAATTTAGACCAATTTAGGTTCGGCCGAAAATACTGGTAGGCTGTTGCAAAAAGGAATAAGTTGAAATTTAGCAGATGCTTCGCGATGGTGTTTTGCCTCTTGTTGATTGTTTTCTTATCTCCGGGAGGCGCCCTTGCACCCGACGTTTTTGCCGTCAGGGATGTGCTGGATCAGTCGAAAAAGGATAGGAGTAGATGAGACGACTATTGTGCAGGAGGCAACATCCCGCTAGGGATGAGATAATGTAGCCAGCCATGAGGATGTGCCGTAGGTCCGACGATATGGCTGAAATAAAAGATATCTACAACCGCAGGTCTCCGGGAGGCGTCCTTGTGTCCGACGGTTTTGCCGTCGGGAAGTGTTGTGCATTCTGTGAGTGATGATAAAAAAGAGGGCTGTTTCACAACAGCCCCCTTCTAAGCAAATAAAAATACCTATTAAGAAGTTTACTTTGAATAATTTATTATATTACTTTTTATCTATTACTTTTTGATAACCTTGCTAGTTACTACGCCGTTAGCATATTGTGTGCGAGCTACTACGATCTCGCCAGCCTCGGGCTGAGCAACCTCGATACCCATCATGTTGTAGTACTTAACACTTACTACCTGGCTAGTTTCAATTTCATCAACACCTGTAATTTGACCAATTGTCACTGAAGTTACATATGAGTTCTTCTCCATGTAGTTCTGCAGGTCGCCGTTAGCGTTTACAAATGTTGCTTTTCCGTTAAACGGACTCTTGTAATGAGCCTTAACATAGTACATGGCGGGGAAGTCGCTTGTGGGATTCTTGCTATCGTTCACAAAGTCGATGATAGAGAACGAACCGTTGTTCATATTGTCGGGGACAAACTTCAATCCCTCGGCGTCTTCGGTTGTTTGTGCAACCTCGTAACCTGTCTCGTCACTACCCTTATAGAATGTCTTGATGGGAGAGTAGCCACAGGGCACATTGTCGACGCCATACTGCTTGTAGCCATCGGTACGCAACCAGCGATGCACTGTGTAGTAATCGGGCTCGTTGTATACATAGTCCTCAGCATCAATTGCAGGGTTGTTGTTCTTTGACCATGAGATTTCGGCACGATACTTGCCTGTTGCCTTGTTGACACCCTTGAAGAGCTCGGCATTCACGAGTACCACATGCTCAGCGTCAAGGCCTGCAAAGCCTGAGCCCTGCTCATAGTTGCCATACGAATTGCCTCCTGTTGCACAAACCTCAATTGTGAAGAACAAGTCGCCATCGGTAAACTTGTTTTGATACTTGTTCATCTCATACAAGCGAGCCTTCTTGTCGAGCGAAGTGTTGATGCGCAGTGTGATGTACCCCTCGTTGTCAGGGCTTACAGTACCAGCGGGAACATTGAAGTTGCCCTGCTCGTCCTTGGTTACGAGTGTGAATGTCTTGCCATCGGTCTGGTCAACGCGTATAAGTGACTTCTCGGCATTCTGCCACAGCACATAGTTGGCTACATTTGACTGCATCACAGGCTTGAAGCGCACATTGCAGGTGTAGAGCTCTTGTGAAGCATTGTTCTCGGGGTCGGGAGTACCTGAGCGATACAGTTTCTCAACCTCTACAACGGTGCGCAAGCCCTTTGAGCTCACGATATTTGACTCCACAATCTTTTCGCCATTGGTGTAAGTGAGTTGATAGTTGGCGTCATATTGCTTGCCGGGAACCGACTCAACCTGGTCGCTGTAGGTTGCCGCTGCTATCACGAGTTGCTCGATTGAAGTTGCTGTGCCTTCAACGCCATTGAGTGTGTAGGTATAAGTGTTGCCATTCACTGCAGTCACTACAAGGGTGTTGAGTAC
>JAGHTV010000462.1 GCA_018065165.1 Candidatus Sodaliphilus fimicaballi
CCTCGATGACTTGAGGGATGAACTTGTGGGCATCGACAGCCACACCCTTGACGGCTATGAACAGCGTGCCGGGTTTCACAAGTCGTGAGTCGCACACAACGTCGGTAATAGCGACGGTGGCATCACCCTCAACTCGCAGTGGGTTTATATTATATATTAATGTGTCAAGTTGTTTCATATAATTATATATCAGTTTCAGTTGATTTTCAATTATGCAATACCAAGTCTATAACCTGTCCCGAGGCAATCTTAGTTCCAGGAGCTATACTTTGTGACGCCACATATCCTGTGCCTCTGAAACGAGCATTCAGGCCCATTGCCTCGAGTCTTGCAATAGCGTCACGCACTGGCATGCCTTTTACATTGGGTACAGTACCCTTTTCCTTAGGCTGAGCGGGTTGAGCGACAGGATGAGACTGATTAATGCTAAGGCTTTTCATTATCTTTTGAGCACTGCTAGGGTACAGTACAGGCTTCTTAACGCTGGCCTGCTTTGTATTGCCCTTAGCATCGACCTCGATTGCATAGTTGGGCGAGTCGCCTAGATAACCGCGGGCATACATCTTCAGCGCTATATTCTTGAGAACAAGACCACTACTAGCCGCTGCACCACGATTGCTACCCATCATTAGTACCATACAAGAGTACTTGGGATTGCTATAGGGGAAGAATCCGCAGAATGCCAAGCGGCGCTGTGAGGTGTACTGTCCGTTCTGGATTGTATAGGCAGTACCTGTCTTGCCAGCAATCTCTACATTATCGTCTTGCAACCAGCGATGGGCTGTACCGCGATCGGTCCACACCACATCGTGAAGCATAATACGCAAGTTTTGTGCATTTTGTGGTGAGCACACCTGCTGGCGTATGTAAGTGACGGGGACAATAGAGTCGGGCTCGCCTTCGCGGCTCAATCTCTTCACCAGATGTGGACGCACATACTTGCCGTCGTTGGCAATGGCATTGTACATTGCCAGTGTGCACAACGGTGGGATGAGTGTTGAGTAGCCAAATGCCATACGGGTGAGGGCCACGCGATCGGCATTGGTGTTGCCCAGGCGGGTGATGATGGGCTGTTGCTCGCCACCGATGCCTGAGTAGAATGGTTCAAAGAAGCCCATACCCTTAAGTCGGTCATAGAATCCGCCAGGATTGTTGCCATATTTCTTTACGATGATCTTTGACATGCCTACATTAGACGATGTGGCAATGATTTGTCGCGGTGTGAGTGTTGCCCCACCGTGAGGGTCATAAATCATGCGACCGCCATATTTCCACTGTGTACCAGTCTCCATGGGTGTGTTAATGTCGCCCACAACACCATCTTCAAGGGCCATCATCATTGAGATGGGCTTCATTACCGAACCCGGCTCATAACCCAGTACGGCATGGTTGCGGCCCTCGACATAGTCGCCAAAGGCGTCGTTCCACTCAAGGTTAGAGATAGCCTTGATCTCGCCTGTAGCAACCTCCATCAAGATTGCTGTACCCCAGCGTGAGTCGGTCTCCTTGCACATTGCATAAAGCTCGTTTTCCACGATGTCCTGCAACTGCACATTGATGGTGGTTGTGATGTCATATCCCTTAACTGCCGGCACCTTCTCGGCATTGACAATGTTAGAGGTGAGCTGCAGCTTGGTTGCTGTACCGGGAATACCATAGAGCAGCGAGTCGAGTGCCATCTCGAGGCCCGATGTGCCGTGCAGACCCTTGCGTGTGTCTTGCTCGCCCACATTGCCTATACTACGCGATGCCATTGCACCATAAGGCTTGCTGCGCTTGTGTTGCTCCTCAAAGTATAGACCATTATATTTCTTGTTGTTATTGAAGAATGGGAATTTCTTGATGCGTTCACGCTCGCTGAATGTGAGTTGGCGGCGAATGAGACGATAGGCACGCAAGTGCGAACCTTTCTTGGTAAGCTTAGCATAAGCTTCGCCCAACTCCTTTTGCCACTCGGCAGCACTGCGCGAATTGTCAAACGCAGCCATACTGTCGCACAAGGCAGGCAGGTATTTCTTGAGCGTGTCTTCCTTGATTGATGCATGACCCCAGTCGACGCGAGCAATGTAGAATTGCAGGTTGGCAGCAAGCACAGTGCCATTATCGGCAAGAATCTTGCCACGCTCGGGCTCGATAGTATCAACACGAGTGAGGATACTGTCGGCCTTCTGGTTCCAGTCGTGAGCATATATCATTGTGGTCTTGAACATATCCCACACAATAAGTCCGGCAAAGAGCAGTATCACGCCCACTACCAGGAGATATCGCAATATGATGCGTCGTTTGTTGTTGGTCAGTTTTGTCATTTTGTTTGCATGTGATAAGGTGGTTGTTCAGGCGAACTAAGGTCGATGTGCATAGTATCGACATAAGCCTTCATATGGCTCTCTCTGATCATCGAGTTATACTTGGCGCTCGAGTTTACCCAGTCGGTCTTGGCATTCTCAAGGTCATTCTTAAGATTCATAACCTCCTGCTGATAGCTCTGGCAAGTGTACTTGTTGCTTATGTACATCAGCGTCATTATGGTTACAGCTATGATGTAAATGAAGTTTTCCTTGAAAAACTGCAGCGACAGGAAGCGTCCCTGAAGTGTCATCATGATGACATCCTGGGTATTGCTTTTGCTCTTATTATCTTTCTTCTTTGCCATAGTTCCTTGTTTCTTTCTCTTTTTCAACGATTAGCGTAATGTTGCCACACGCAGTTTAGCACTGCGCGAACGCGGATTGCGCTCAACCTCGGCCTCGTCGGGCACGATAACCTTGTTGTTTACAGCCTGCAGTGGGGCATTGACGCGACCAAAGAAGTCCTTCTCAATCTTACCCTCAATGTTGCCGCTGCGTATGAAGTTCTTCACCAGTCGGTCCTCGAGCGAGTGATAAGTGATAACGGCCAGTCTACCGCCAGGCTTAAGCACCTCGAGCGACGATTGCAGCAGTTGCTTGAGCACATCAATCTCGTGGTTTACCTCGATGCGCAACGCCTGGAACACCATCGCCAGCTCTTTCTTCTCCTGGTTGGGTTTGATAAACGGCTTTACCACCGCCGCCAGCTGACCCGTAGTCTCGATGCTTGAGTTGGCACGAGCCTTGACAATGGCAGCTGCCATGCGGCGTGCCTGCTTGAGCTCGCCATACAGGTAGAGCACATCGGCCAGTTGCTCCTCGCTGTAGCTTGCTATGAGTTCACTTGCATCAAGGCTGGCCTTGCGGTTCATGCGCATGTCCAGTCGGCCGTCGTAACGGAACGAGAAACCGCGGTCGCTCTCGTCAAAGTGGTGGAACGATACACCCAGGTCGGCAAGGATACCATCAACACCGTCAACGCCATAAAAACGCATAAAATTCTTGAGATAGGCAAAGTTACTATGTACAAATGTAAATCGGCTATCCTTAATGCGATTTTGCCAAGCGTCAATGTCCTGATCGAGTCCATACAAGTGCCCGTTCTCGCCTAGTCGCTCCATTATGGCACGACTGTGACCACCGCCACCAAAAGTTACATCGACATAGGTGCCATTGGGCTTTATGTCAAGTCCTTCCATACACTGGTCGAGTAAAGCGGGTATGTGATAAACGGGTTGTTCCATCGTGATGACTATATTTTGCTGTTTTTGTGTTAAAAAAGGCGTTTTGCGCTTATTTTATAATTCGGTGTAAAGGTACTAAATATTTCTGTCAATTTACAAATATAAATTCTATTTTTTAAATTCTTTTAAGAAAAAGTTATTAACAACCCCCTAACTTCTACTTTAAGGTATTGATATTCAATGCTGGTCAAAATACATTTACACTTGTAAATCTAGCACCTAAATTCTAGCAAAATTCATACC
>JAGHTV010000392.1 GCA_018065165.1 Candidatus Sodaliphilus fimicaballi
ACAAAACAATTAAGCAGTCCTTGTACTCAATAGACATTTTTCAGACTTGCCCCAAGGGCAATACAGGCGAAGCCATACTGCTCTCCCCGTGGGGGTCTAAAGCAACAACCAAGAGAAATATAATTAATGTTGTAGCGTCCTCCAGACGCATATACCATGTACATTCCATTCCTCGCACGCCGCTTCGCTCGGCGTACGAGGTTATCAATTGTATTGTCCTGCGGACAAAATACTTTTGCCCTATAATTTTGTTTTTTCAACAAATTGATTTAACTTTGTAGGTTATACATAGTCTAACAAAAAGACATGTATTTTGTGTACTATAACTACCCTGTCAAGAAACAATAAATAACATAATTGTAACCGTTATGCGTAAGATATCTATAACTCTAATATTTTGTAGCATCATGAGTTGGTTCTCATTTTTCTCACATGCGGAGAAGAAGATAGACTTCAACTATCCGCAAGATGTATCTAAGACAGCTCTTGCCGACCTGCAGTCGGCTCTCAAGACGGGCGACGGCGAACTCACCGTCGACGCCCTGATACGCTATTCAATAGCCCAGAGCGGCATCAGCGAGGATAACCTCAAGGACATCATCGACCGCATCGAGGCTACTATCAAGAAAGAAAAACGCCCCGAAATCAAGGCGCTGCTCTACTACTTTGAGGCACGCGTCTTTGAGGAGTATATGCGTAACGGCAATGTGCGCGAGGCCAAGGATGTAGAAGGCAAGCTCCCCAGCAAGGACTACAGCGAGTGGACTACGATGCAGTTCAAGGAGAAGATTGACGAACTGCTCATGCTCTCAGTTGCCGACCGTGCCGCCCTTGAAGCAGTCAAGGTAACCGACCTACCCAATATCATCAAATGCAACGAGCTGGGTGCTACCTATGTACCCAACTTGTACTTGTTCCTCGCAGGAAAAGTAATAGGTAAGGGCAACGGTTCACTCGTGGAATACTACATGCAGAGTGCCAAGGCTGCAAGCGTACCAGCATATCTGTATGCAGTTGACCACTACAACAATTATAAGCGCAAAGAGGTATATGAGCAATACCGCGACAACGAGCACTGCGGCATATTGCTTCCCGACTGGGCAAGCAGCAAGGAAGACTACGCGAAGTTGAAGGACTACCTGGCACGCTTCCCCAAGGGCGTATATGCTCCTAACCCGCAGAACACCACAAACCGCTTGGAGTCAATGCATGTTAACCTCACAGTACCACGACGCATCACCAAGGGCGAAACTGCCGAGGTAAAAGTGAGATACAACAACGTGAATCACATGACCATGAACGTGTATCGCGTGCCCGACAGCGAGATAGGCAACAGCAGTTACTCATACTCGCTCAGCCACTTGGAGAAGGTGCAAACCATCAATCTGGACTTCGAAGGTACTGTCCCCTTTGACGGCGAGAAAGAGGCCGAAGTCAAGGGACTTGACTATGGCAAGTATGTCATAATACCGTCATATATGGCCGACGGCAAAGAACAGATTGACGAGAACATCAACTGGCGCGACGACCTCACCGTGAGCGACATCGCGATTTTCACACTCACACAGAGCGACAAGCAGAACAAGGCGTTTGTAGTCAACCCCATAACCGGTGCTCCTATGGCAGGCGTGGAGGTATCGATGGACTACAAGTATGACAACATCCACATCAAGGCTACTACCGACAAGGGCGGCATGGTGGTCATCCCCAGCAACATTGAGCGCTGCGAGATTAAGGCAGTAAAGGGCACCGACAAGTATGCCGAAGCATTGAGCTACTATCGTGACAATTTCGCAAGTGGTATAAGCAACACTGTCGACATCTTCACCGACCTGGCAATATACCGCCCGGGCGAGAAGGTGAAGTGGGCAATGGTAGCTTACTACACTGGCGACAACTCGCGCGAGCTGCAACCCAATTCCATGTTCAAGGTTAAGTTCAGCGACACAAATGGCAAGGAGATAACAACTGCTCAAGTAACTACCGACGAGTTTGGCCGTGCTGAGGGTACATTTGACGTCCCCACCGACCGTCTCAACGGCAGTTTCAAGATTGAAGTGAGCAAGGCAACTGACGTTCGCGGCAACGCACTGGGCTACAAGCGTATCAACGTGAGCGAGTACAAGACTCCCACATTCGACATTACCTATACAACCCAGCGCAGCGCCTTCGTTGCCAAGGAACCCGTAGTGATTGAAGGCACAGCTAAGACCTACTCAGGCCTGCCCGTGGCAGGCAGTGAGGTGAAAGTGGCCCTCTACAAGAACGAGTGGTCATGGAACTGGCGCCACTATATGCCCCGCTACAAGGGCGATGTGCTCAAGGACACCACAGTTGTTACCGATGCTCAGGGCAACTTCAGGCTTGAGTTCCCCGCCGAACTGTTTGCAGAAAACCGTGGCTCAAGCAAGTACTACTGGTGTCGCAACAACTACAGCGTCGAGGTTAAGTGTACCAACGCTGCCGGTGAGACTCACGAGGCTACCAAGTCGTTCATCGTGGGCAACCGTCGTGGCATAGAGATGACCGGCGAAGCAACATTCCTCAACGACAAGGAATACAAGATTCCCATCACGTACAACACCACAAGCGAGACCGAAACGAGCGTGGTATGTACCTACGAACTTATCAACAATGAGACAAAAGAGACCGTAAAAACCGGCAACTTTGACACTGCCGATCCCAAGGTTGATTTCACAGCCGTTCCCTCGGGCGAATACACACTCAAGGCCCACATCCTCGCTGCCGACAAGAACGAAGAGGATGCCGACGCCGAGATGTTCCTGACGCTGTGGCGCACTGCCGACAAGCAGGCTCCCGTCAAAGACTGCGCTCTGTGGGTACCCAAGACCAGCATCAAGGCCGATGCTAACGGCAAGGCATCGTTCCTCGTGGGCACATCAACCCCCGAGGCACACATCTATATGGTGGTTTCAAGCCACAAGGGTGTGGAGCACAGCGAATGGCTGCACTACACCGCTCCTGGCATGCACACTGTGAATGTCACCGTTCCCGAGCGCGACGAGGAGGCACTCAACATTACCCTGCACACTTACTACAAGAGGGAAGAAATCAGCAAGTCGGTATATGTATCTTGCGAGGCTCGTGAGCGTAGCATAAAGATGGAGGCAACTTCGTTCCGCGACAAACTCGTACCCGGCACTCCCGAGCGCTGGACATTCAAGGTAACCGACAAGCAGGGCAAGCCCGTTAACTCAGCAGTTATGCTCGAGATGTTTGACAAGGCTCTCAACACTCTTGCCAACAACACTTGGCACTTCAACCCCTACTGGAGCCGCAGCAATAAGTTCAACATTAGCGGACAACACTTGACATACAGATCCGTGTTATCACAAGACTGGCAACGTACTGGAAAACAGACAGCAACCATCGAGTACCCAAACCTCTATATGTACAACCAGAGTTTGTTCGGTTATTTGGGCCGTGCCAACGTGATGTATAAGGCAGCAGGCGGCGTTCGCCCAATGATGGTAGAGTCTATGGCAATAGTTGAGGAGAAAGCCCCCGTTAATGGCGACATGTTGCAAGAGGTTGTAGTAAAAGGATATCAAAAGGTTAATAAACGCTTAATTAATAGCAATGATGATACCGAGGCAGCACTGGGCGAAGTACAGATGCGCATGGCCGACGTGAAGACCGCTCTGTGGCAACCCATGCTCACTACCAACGAGCAGGGCGAACTGGTAGTGGAATTTGACGCTCCACAGTTCAACACCACTTGGATTGTGCAGGGTATCACTTGGGACAAGGAACTGTACAGTTCTCGTTTCAACCGCGAGGTACTCACTCAAAAGGAAGTGATGGTTAAGGCAAGTCTGCCCCGCTTCGTGCGTACAGGCGATAAGGCCACCCTCACTGCAAGCGTGATGAACGCTACCGACGAGCTGCGTCAGGCCAAGGCCATTATCGAGCTCTTTGACCCACGCACTGGCACCGTTGTAGCAACCCGGGAGTTCAACGAGCAACTGCAACCCAGTGGCACCAACGCAGTGTCAATCGACTGGGATGTGCCCGAGTCGATGGCATTCGTGGGCTTCCGCATCAAGGCTGCCAGCGGCAAGCACAGCGACGGCGAGCAGGTGATGATTCCCGTGCTTGCAAGCACTCAACCCATCATCGAGACTCAGCCCTTCTACATCGAGCAAAACGAGCACAACCACAGCGTTTCAGTGCCCAGCAATGCTCGTGACGCACGCGTGACACTCGAGTACTGCGACAACCCCACATGGTACTGCGTCACTGCCCTGCCCTCAATATTTGACGAGAACTACAAGATTAGTACCCGTGCCGCACACACCCTGTTCACCATCGATGTGGCTCAAGGCATCGCCGGCGCTAATCCCAAGATTAAGGAGGCCGTTGACCACTGGAACGCTAACCCGCAGGACAGCGTGCTCGTGTCAATGCTCGCCAAGAACAGCGACCTCAAGATAGGTAATCTGCTGGCTTCGCCCTGGCTCAATGAGAGCGACCGCCAGACGCTGCGCATGTCGCGCATTGGCGACCTCATGGACAAGGAGAAGATGGCCGCCGAGCGTAAGAAGGTAGTTGACGCTCTACTTGATAACCAGAACGCCGACGGTGGCTGGTGCTGGTTCAAGCATCCCGGTGCCGTGTCGAGCCTCTACACCACTCACGAGGTGCTCGAGATGATAGGCGAAATCAAGCACCTGGGCTACCTGCCCGCATGCGACGACCTCGACAAGGCAGTTAAGCGTGCCCTCAACTGGTATGACAAGGAGCAAGTGCGCATCTACAACGAGCGCAAGAAATATGACAAGAGCTACAGCGGCTTCAGCGACTTCGTCTATGTGCGCACCCTGTTTAAGGATGTACCCATGAGCACTGCAGCAAAGAGTCTGTTCAACAACGCCCTCAAGGCTATGAAGAAAGACTGGAGCAAGGGTCTGTCACTGTCGAGCAAGGCATACTTCGCCCTCACAATGGAGCGTAACGGCGACCACAAGACCGCTGCTGCCATCACCGAGAGCATACGCCAGTTCAGCATCACCAAACCCGAACTTGGCACATATTGGGACAACCTGCAGAGCGGCTGGCGCTACTTCGACAAGGTGGCAGTTACAGCAACCATCCTGCAGGCCCTCAACGAGGTTGACCACCGCACTGCCGAAATCGACGGCGTGCGCAAGTGGATGCTCTTGATGAAGCAAACCAACGACTGGGGTTCAAGCAGTCTCGCAGCCGACGCAGTTTACAGCCTGCTCTCTACCGGCACCGACTGGTTGCAACCCGCAAGTCAGGTAAGCATCACCGTCGATGGCAAGGCTCTCGACATTGCCGATGCCGAGAAGTATCTGGGCTATGTGCGTCGCACCATCAACGCCGCTCCTGGAGCCGTTATCAACATCAACCGCGATGGCACATCACCCGCATGGGGTGCTATCTACAACCAGTTCAAGGCCGAGATGAGCGAGACACCGCAGGTGGCAATCGACGAGCTGTCAATCAACAAGGAATACTACGTATATGGCACCGACGGCAAGCTTGTTGCCGCAACTGCTCTCAAGGTGGGCGACAAGGTGCAGGTGCGCACCGTAATCAAGTGCAACCGCGACCTTGACTTCGTTACCGTAGTCGATGAGCGTGCATCATGCTTCGAGCCCGTTGACCAGATCTCAGGCTACCGTTATGCCGACGGCACATACTACTACCTCGAGACCAAGGACAGCAAGACCAACGCGTTCTACACCAGCCTACTGAAGGGAACCCACACCATCAGCTACGATGTATATGTAACCGCCCCCGGCAAGTACAACGCAGGCGTCGCCTCGGCCCAGTGCCAATACGCACCCCAAATCGCCGCCCACAGCGCCGGCACCACCCTCACAATCGAGAAATAACAAAGTTTCATATTTATAGTTGTTTGGTAAAAAGAAAATAATTTTATTGAATTTTTATTGCTGCGCAAAGAAAATGGCTTGCTCTGCAAGCAAAATGGAATTACCTCATAAATATAGTAATGTTATTTTGTGGGCAGGCCCACAATTTTAAGGGAGGTTCGCTGGTCGCGGCACGGGCTTTGCCCACTTACCGCTACTCACTCCCTTGAGCACGGTTCTTGGCGCTAGCCATACAAAATAAAAAGCTCATTTTCTTTTTTGTTCTATACCAAGCCCTGTAGCCACACATCTGCAGGGCATAAATAGTCCATTTTTCGTATTTTTAGATAGATTTTACCGATTTATATATATAGGCAGTAGAAAACTCTGAAAACTTTTGCAGTTTTCAGAGTTTTATGTTACTTTTGCACCGCTAAAATGGAGAGATGTCTCTTTTTTACAATGCCATCTTTCCTGTAAAGCGTAATTTTGCAGTCCTTTTCGCACTAGCGAGTGACTGCACAACATGAGAGAAAATAATGGATAATAAACAACTTATCATCAACCGCGCCCACAAGCTCCTTCTTGAGATAGGCCCCACTTCCATGACTATGGATACCGTGGCCCGTGCATGCGGCATGTCGAAGCGTACACTCTACGAGATTTTCCCCGACAAAAAGACTCTCATCATGGAGTGTATTCATGTTGAGGCCAAGTTGCGTGATCAAGAGGCTTGCAAGATTTTTCTTGAGGCAAGCAATTGCTTTGAAGCGCTGTTCAACATCTACAAGTCGTCTCGACAAAAGCGCTCGCAAGCTTTCCTCGACGATGTGAAGCGCCTGTATCCCGAGATTCTGGAGCACCACAAGCAAAACGAGAAACAGTTTATCGACCAGCTGAGCATGGTGCTGTCACAGGCACAAACCGAGGGCATGGTGGTAGATAAAATTGATACCAAGATTGCATCGTTCCTGTTCTTGAGCCAGATGCGCTCACTGCACAAGAATCCCAACATCGAAGATATGGGATTTGAGTCGGTAGCTGTATATGACAGCGCGTTTGTCAACTTCATGCGCGGCATTGCCACCATCGAGGGTATCGAGTATATCGAGACACAGATTAAAAACTTTGACACAAACAAAAACTTTTAATATAGACATGTTAAAGAAGACATTATTAATTGGTTTACTGCTTACAGCAGTTACAGCCATGGCCCAGAGCAGCAGCTCACAGGCCATGACGCTATCGCTTGACGATTGCATTAAGATTGCACTCAACGAGAACCCCACCATCAAGATCAACGAGATGGAACTGGAGCGCGTTGACTATGCAAAGAAAGAAGTCCTGGGTAAACTTTTCCCCGACATCACATTCAGTGCACAGTACACTCGCAACCTGGCACTGCAAACCATCTACATGGACACTGGTACAGGTGAGGCTGCAGCCATCAAGATGGGTCGTGACAACACACACTCAACTGGTTTCTCAGCAAACATTCCCATCGTGGTTCCCCAGTTGTGGAAGACAATTAAGCTCAACGATACCCAGATACTTCAAAACCTGGAAAAATCACGCGCCGACAAGCTCTCGCTCGTGAACCAGGTGAAGAACGCTTACTATGCACTGCTGCTGGCACAGGATACCAAGAAGGTGATTGAGCAAAACCACAGCACTGCACAGGCTCATGCCACAATCTACAAGAAGATGAACGAGCTGGGTACTGCAAGCGAATATGATGTGCTTCGTGCCAACGTTGCCGTTACCAACCTTGAGCCCTCAATTCTTGATGCTGACAACTCTATCAAGAAACTCAAGCTGCAACTCAAGCTGCTCATGGGCATGGACGCTGCAATCGAGATTGCTCCCGCACAAAACCTCGACCAGTTCAAGGGTGTGATGTATGAGCATGCACTGAGCACCGACACTACCCTCGTTTACAACACATCACTCAAG
>JAGHTV010000545.1 GCA_018065165.1 Candidatus Sodaliphilus fimicaballi
CCGCCAGGGCGTTACATGGATTAACCTGTATCCCCTGTTTGACGACGGTACCGGCAAGCTCAAGAAGGAGTTTACCAACGACGGCCTTCACCTCATGGGACCCGCCTATGCCGTGTGGCGCGACGCCGTCGCCCCCTATGTTAAGTAACTCCAAGTGAAGGTCGATACTTCGACATTTCGATGACTCGATGCTTCGACATTTTGATGACTCGATGCTTCGATATTTCGATGACTCGATGCTTCGATATTTTGATGACTCGATACTTCGATGACTCGATACTTCGACATTTCGATAACTCGATGCATCGATACCTCGATAATTCGAAAAAAATGATGCTTAAGAGATTAAGTATATAAGATGTCGTGGCACTATTGTGTGCCGCGACATCTTCATTTTATAGCAACAGTCCTAAAAAAACTTGAAAAACTTGAAAAAAAACACACTATGCCCTTAAAATAAACGAGAAAATTGTTATCTTTGTAAGTTGATTGGTGTAGACTATGCGGTTTGCACCCCATTATTGATGTTAACGCATTGAAAAGAAACTGATAATGAAAGACTCAATGATACTTAAAGTGCTGCGCGTGTTCTTTGGTGTGTTCATGATAGGCGTGTACTTGTGTATGGCTGTCCTCATGGCTATGAACACATTTGACTGGGACAATACAATGTTCTGGCGCTGTGCTCGTTGGTTTATGGCGGTAGTGTTTGGCCTTTATGGCTTCTATCGCTGTTACCGACTTGTCAAGGGTATCGACTACTATCACCACGAGCGTTGACACAATGTAATTTCAACCCTTAAGCAAGACCGACAACAATGAACAAACTTAATACACTTTCACGACTCCTGGCCATTGCCGTTGTAGCTATGCTTGTGAGCGCTTGTCAACAGAGCAAGCCCACCAACACCAGCACATCGGGCATTGCCAAGATCAACTGCGACGAGTCGTTCCGCAACATCCTCGACCAGGAGATTGAAGTCTTTGAGTACACCTATCCCGAGGCTAGCATCATGCCGCGTTACATGGACGAGGCGGCTGCCCTCGACTCGCTGCTGCACAAGCAGTGCGACCTCATCATCACTTCACGCGACCTTACCGACAAGCAGCGCGAGATTCTCAAGCTGCAAGGCCGTGCCTATCGCTCGCGCAAGATTGCCGTTGACGCTGTCGCTATCATCGTCAACAATGCTAACGATATCGACGAACTCTCTATGGGCGACCTCGAGGATATCTTCACTGGCAAGGTGCATCGCTGGGGCGAGGTGTTCCCCACCAAGCTCAAGCGCGACTCTATCAAGCTCGTCTTTGACGACTCGGGTAGTGGTGTGATGCACTACATGAAAGACAAGTTCCTCAAGGGTGGCAAGTTTGGTGCCAATGTGTTTGCGGCACACTCTACCGAGGAAGTGTTCAAGGCTGTTGAGTCGCACAAGAACGCCATAGGCTTTGTGGGCGTGAGCTGGATAAGCGCTACGCTCGACTCGCAAGAGCGCACCATCGAGGATAAGGTGGTAGAACTGCGCGACAAGAATGAGGTGAGCGCCATCTCGTTTACCAATCGCATCAAGGTGATGAACATACGCGGTCCCGAGCAGACCCGTGGCTACAAGCCCTATCAGGCCTACATCAACGACGGCAGTTATCCCTTGTTCCGCGTCATTTGGGCTATCGACGCCAGCGCTGGTGGCACGCTCGACCACGGCTTCTTCTCATTCCTTACAGGCGTGATAGGCCAGAAGATTATCCTCCAAACCGGAATCTTGCCTGCTGCCGAGCCTGTACGCTATGT
>JAGHTV010000365.1 GCA_018065165.1 Candidatus Sodaliphilus fimicaballi
GATTATTATTAACAATTTAAAAAACAATATTATGGACAAAACAGAATTAGTAAACGCAATCGCTGCTGAGGCAAAGTTAACAAAGGTACAAGCTAAGGACGCTCTTGAGGCAACACTGAAGACAGTTGCTGAGGCTCTGGCAAAGGGTGACAAGGTTGCTCTGATCGGTTTCGGTACATTCGCAGTAAACGAGAAGGCTGCTCGCGTAGGTCTGAACCCCGCAACTAAGGCTAAGATCGAGATCCCCGCTAAGAAGGTGGTTAAATTCAAAGCTGGTGCAGAACTCGCTGAGAAGGTTAAATAATATTGCCTAAGCTATTTATTTAAGATACAGGTCTTGACCATCGTGGTCAAGGCCTTTTTATTTATACACGTGTACATATATATAGCGATTATGGACAAAATTGTTGGAAATGTGCAATATTATTAGTACCTTTGCACGATTTTTATACAAAGTTTCAAATAATTATATGTTTACACCTACTAAAAAAACCATCGTACTGGGTGACGGACGTGAGATCACCCTCGAAACTGGCAAGCTTGCTAAGCAAGCCGATGGAGCTGTTGAACTGCGCTTTGGCAACACAATGTTGCTTGCGACAGTAGTATCGGCCAAAGAGGCCGAGGAAGGTGCTGATTTCATGCCCCTTCAAGTTGAATACAAAGAGAAATTCTCTGCATTTGGCCGCTTCCCCGGCGGTTTCACAAAGCGCGAAGGTCGTGCGAGCGATTACGAGATTTTGACATCTCGCCTCGTTGACCGTGTATTGCGCCCGCTGTTCCCTTCAAACTATCACGCTAACACTATCGTTCAAATCATCATGTTCTCGAGCGACGGTGTTGACTGTCCCGATGCACTTGCAGGTCTTGCAGCATCAGCTGCAATTGCAGTGTCTGACATCCCCTTTGAGGAGCCCATCTCTGAAGTGCGCGTAGCACGCGTTGATGGTGAATTCGTTATTAACCCCACTTTCGCCCAGATCGAAAAAGCAGACATGGAATTAATGGTAGGTGCGACTTACGATAATATTATGATGGTTGAGGGCGAGATGAACGAGGTTAGCGAAGACGACCTTATTGCAGCACTCAAGGCTGCTCACGACGCTATCAAGCCCATGTGCGTTGCACAGAAGGAGCTTGCCGCTCAACTGGGCGTTACCAAGCGCGAATATTGCCACGAGATCGACGACGAGGAAATCAAGGAGCGCGTACGCACTGAGTGCTATCCCAAGTGCTATGCTGTAGCTCAAGCAGGTAGTGCCGACAAGCACTGGCGCAACGAGCAGTTCCAGAAGGCTCACGAAGAGTTCCTCGAGACTATCCCCGAGGAGGAGCGTGAAGAAAAGGCTATGATGATTGCCCGTTACTTCCACGATGTACAGCGCGACGCTGTTCGCCGTTGCATCCTCGACGAGCAGATTCGTCTCGACGGCCGTAAGACCAACGAGATTCGCCCCATCTCTTGCGAGCCCGATTATCTGCCCTACCCCCACGGTAGCGCACTCTTCACTCGCGGTGAGACTCAGGCACTGGCTACAGTGACACTGGGCACTAAGCTCGACGAGAAGCTTGTAGACGATGTCCTCAAGCACGAGAACGAGAAGTTCCTTCTTCACTATAACTTCCCCAGCTTCTCTACAGGTGAGGCTCGTGCTCCCCGTGGTGTTAGCCGTCGTGAGATTGGTCACGGCAACCTGGCACACCGCGCTCTCAAGAGCATGCTGCCCGATGATCTTCCCTATACCGTTCGCGTAGTGAGCGACATCCTTGAGTCTAACGGTTCGTCTTCAATGGCTACCGTATGTTCAGGCTGCATGGCTCTTCTTGACGCAGGTATTAAGCTAAAGAAGCCCGTTGCTGGTATCGCTATGGGTCTTATCACCGACGAGGGTAACGTTAAGCACGCCGTGCTGAGCGACATCCCGGGCGATGAGGACCACCTGGGTGACATGGACTTCAAGGTAACAGGTACTGTTGACGGTATCACTGCTACTCAAATGGATATCAAGTGTGACGGTCTCCCCTATGAAATTCTGGAGCAAGCATTGCAACAGGCTAAGGAAGGTCGCCTACACATCCTCAAACTGATCAACGAGGCAATTCCTGAACCTCGCGAGGACTACAAGCCCCATGTACCACGCATTGTTCACATGACAGTTGACAAGGAATTCATTGGCGCTATCATCGGTAAGGGTGGCGAGGTTATCCAAGGCATCCAAGAAGAGACTGGTGCTACAGTTACTATCGACGAAATCGACGGCAAGGGCGAAATCGACATCAGCGCTGCTAACGTTGAGTGCATCAACGCTGCTGTTGAGCGCATCAAGGCTATCATCGCCGTTCCCGAGGAGGGTACAGTTTACACCGGTAAGGTTCGCAGCATCCTCGAGTTTGGTGCATTCGTTGAGTTCATGGCTGGTCGTGACGGTCTGCTGCACATCAGCGAGATCAGTTGGGATCGCCTCGAGAGCATGGAAGCTAGCGGCATCAAGGAAGGTGACGAACTCACAGTTAAGCTCATTGAGATTGACAAGAAGACTGGTAAGTTCCGCTTGTCAATGCGTGCACTCCAAGAGAAGCCCGAGGGCTATGAGGAGCGTCGTCAAGAACGCAAGGGTCCTCGTCGCGAGGGCGGTAATGGTGGTGGCAACCGTGGTCCTCGTCGTGAGGGCGGTAACGGTGGCAACAACCGCGGTCCCCGTCGCGATGGTGGCAACAACCGTGGTCCCCGTCACGAGTAATATCGCAAGATAACAATCTTACATACACAGCCCCGGGCTTCAAGAAGAGCTCGGGGCTTTTTAGAAGAAAAAAGAATGGCCAATATCAGTAAGAAAAATAATATCTTATCTATAACCAAACATGTTTTTAACATGCTTGGCGCACCTTTAATACATGAGCTGCCATTTTTTTTAATTGCCGTTTGCAGTACCACTCTTATTGGATTCTATTTTGGATTTGTTCAAAGAATAAAAAGTCATTATTTTATTCTACTCGACAATTTAATTATTTCTATCTTGGTGGGTATCTTTTTCTGTTATTTGCTAACTGCTCTTGCATATACATTTAAAAACAAGATAATTAAATATGGAATATATAGTATAATATTCATTCTCAACTTTTTCGACTATTTTCTTGCAGGAAATTTTCAAGCAAATATAGGAGCCGAAGCCTTCAGACTTTTAGCAGAGACAAATTATAACGAAGCTAGCGAATTTATCTCCATATTCGCATCAAGCCCTGGTACTATTAAAGCAATAATAAAAACCATCATTTTAATAGTTCTATTCTTAGGTTTTCAACTTACATATAAACATTTTAAAAAACTCAAATCATTTAGATGCTATAGTATTACTTGTTCTTCTATTGCATCATTTATTGTGATAATAGGAATCTATTATTGCGGATATTTCTCATACATATTTAAGTTTAATACAACAGAAGAAATACTTGATTTTAATTATATATATCATTTTAAAGATCCATTTAGTCGTACTTTTTTAGCATGTAAAACACTGGACATTGCGGGCAACGAGATAGACACCGCAATTGAAACAAGTCGTAATATCTCCAGTACTTCAACAGAGCAAAAATCTCCACTGAACATTGTGGTTGTTATTGGAGAGTCATTCAATAAATGGCACTCTCCTATATATGGATATCCACTTAATACAACACCACACATGTTGCAAGAATATAATTATGGAAATCTCATAGCGTTTGATGATGTATCTGCTCCCTCTGGTACTACAAATCTTTCAATCAAAAATATTTTCAGTTGCAACTCAATTAGTCATAAAGAGCAATGGTTCAACCATCCTATATTCACATGTTTGTTTAAAAAAGCAGGATGGAATGTTTATTTATGGGATAACCAACAAGTTATAGACAAAGGAACTAGTTTTTCTTTTGCATTAAATTCCTTTCTATTTGCTCCTGCAATAATGGATGTTGCCTATACCGATGTTAACAAGATTTGTTATGATTATGATGAGGATTTAATTCGATCATTTCATAAAAAATGTACTGGTAGTAAAAATCTAGTAATATTTCACTTAAATGGACAACATGCAAGATCAAAAGACCGTTACCCAAAACAAGCAATGTTTGAACATTTTACATCTGATAGCATCAAGCGCAATGAATCCTATTTAACAGAAAAGAAAAAGACGCTTATTGCCCAATATGACAATGCAACACTATATAACGATTTTGTAATTTCTCAAATTTTCAAAAAATTCAATAATAGTAACTCAATTGTAATTTATTTTTCTGATCATGGGGACGAGATTTATGATTATCGCGACAAATATTTACGCCATCTATCAGAAGACCTAAGTCAAGGAATGATCAAATACATTCTCAAGGTACCATTCTTTGTTTGGGTTTCTCCAAAATACAAGGAGCAAAATCCTGATGTTATTGATGCACTGAAACTAGCTAAAGGTAAAAAATACGAAACAGACAACCTATGCCACATGCTATTTAGCATTGGTCATATATCAACAAACGAATATAAACAAGATAGAGACGTCCTTAGTCCTAATTACAAGCAAACAAAACGTTATACATATAAGGCTACGGAGCTCTGTCCAATAGAATAACAAAATATGTATCGAGTATTATTCATAATTGCAACCCTATTAGTGACTTTGGGTGCAGAGGCTAAAGAGCTGAAGGTGATGAGTTATAACATACGCAACTGTAAAGGTATGGACAAAGAAATAGTGTACGCGCGCGTGAGCGATGCTATCAATGGCGAGCAGCCTGACATCGTCATGCTGCAAGAGGTTGACAGCTGTACCCGTCGCAGCAGTGGCATTGTGGTGTGCGACACACTGGCTTCACTATGCGGTATGCAAGCGGTTTATGCTCCTGCCATCGACTTTGATGGTGGCAAGTATGGCATTGCTCTACTGTCGCAAGACAAGCCCCCGATTGTTAAACGCTATGCATTGCCCGGACGCGAAGAAAAGCGAGCTCTCGTGGTGACTGAATTCAAGAACTATGTGGTTGCAAGCACACACCTGTCGTTAACTGAGGCCGACCGTAACGCTTCGCTGCCCATTATAATCGAAGCAGCTAAGCAATATAAGAAACCTTTCATCATCGCTGGCGACTTTAATGCCGAACCCAACGAAGAATTTATCAAGAATTTCTCCCGTCACTTTACAATCGTGGGCGACCTTGTGACAAACACATTCCCCGCCGACAAGCCAAACATCAAGATTGACTACATAGCCATTTTCAACAATAAGGCGGGCAAGAAGGTTAAGTGGAGTGACTATCGCATAATTGACGAGCCAATGGCAAGCGACCACCGTCCTATAGTCGCAAAACTCAAATACTAAACGCATAACGAGCAATTTTTTAATAAAGTTGCTCGTTTTTTATTGATAATTACTATATTTGTAATGTAACCAACTCAATTTAGACCTATGAATTGCAAAAACTTTACAATAAAGGTCATCGCCACAGTTGCGATGATTGCTGCAAGTGTAACAACTGCCGATGCACAAGGATTCAGCAATCCAGTATTGCCTGGATTTCACCCCGACCCCAGCGTGTGCCGTGTGGGTGACGATTACTACCTTGTGAACAGTTCTTTCCAGTTTTTCCCTGGTGTACCCATATATCACAGCAAGGACCTTGTGAACTGGGAACAGATAGGGCATGTGCTTGAACGCCGTTCACAACTTGAGTTGCGTGAGGCGGAGAACTGGGGAGGCATATGGGCACCCACCATTCGCTATCACAACGGCAAGTTTTATATGATTACCACCAATCAAGCCAATGGCGGAAACTTCTTTGTGACAGCCGACCGTCCTGAGGGACCATGGAGCGACCCCATCTGGGTTGACCAAGATGGCATCGACCCTACACTGTACTGGGATATTGACGAGAAGACAGGCAAGGAAAAGTGCTACTATGTGGGTAATGCCTGGGGCGGTATCCTGCTCACCGAGATTGACTTGAACACCGGCAAACGCATAGGCGATCGCAAGGTGATATGGCAAGGTACGGGCGGCCGCTACCCCGAGGGTCCTCACATCTACAAGCGTGACGGTTACTATTACCTACTCATTGCCGAGGGTGGAACCGAGTTTTCACACAAGGTAACAATGGCTCGCAGCAAAAACATTTGGGGTCCATACGAAGGACACCCCAACAATCCCGTAATGACTCACCTCACCCAGAAAGGCCAGGACAGTAACATACAGGGCGTGGGTCATGCCGACATCGTGCAGGCTACCGATGGCAGCTATTGGGCCGTAGCACTCGCGTTCCGCTGGCAAACTGGTACTCATCACCTGCTGGGGTCGCGAAACGTTCCTCATGCCAGTAGATTGGAAGAAAGGCAAGTGGCCAGTGTTTAACGGTGGTAACATCTTGAGCGAGAAGATGCAATGCCCCACCCTGCCATTGCACCCCTATGCAGCACCAGCCCAAGAGATCACTTTTAGTCCCAGCAAAAAACTTGACATGCGTCTCAACTACCTGTGCAACCCCGTAGAGAGTAACTACTCACAAGTTGCTCGCCCAGGCCACATGCGTATGCGTGCAGGCCATAAGAGCTTGAACGATGCAGGTTCGCCCACATTCCTTGGTGTGAGACAGACTGCCATAGATCAAACATTCGGCACTACAATTGATGCAGCAACGCTGCGTGACGGTTCACGCGCTGGCATTACCGCTTATATGGGCAAGGAATATCACTACGACATTGCAATAGTTAAGCGCGATGGAAAATGCATAGCACAAGTGGTTTATCGCCTAGGCAAGCTGACGCATATAGCCAAAGAAATTGAACTTGAGACTACTCGTGCCCAAATAACCATAAAGGCAACCGCCCATGACTACGCCTTCATGCTCAACGGCAAGGAGATTGCAAAGATGGATAGCAAGTTCATCAGTACCGAGACTGCCGGCGGCTTTACAGGCATCTACTTTGGTGCATTTGTCGAGGGTAAAAAGGGATCGTATGTCGACATTCCTTATTTGGAGATAAGAGGTTAAGAGGTTAATGGGTTAATTGACAAATAGAAAATGGCGATGAGTTGTAACTCACCGCCATTTTTGTTTTATCGCTGTTTAATGATTACTCACCAGCTTCGTACTTGGGATCCTCACCATACTGGTTAGCACCCTTCTTGGTGTCACCAATACACATGAACAGAGGAATCAAGCCACCGATACCGCAAGCCAGGACCCAAAGAATGTTCTTGCCGCTCTTGCCTACGTCGTGCAGACGACGAACCCATACAGCCAGACTGGGAACCAACAGTGCGAGAGAGATAAGGCCAAACACAGCAGCACCCAGATAGAATGTTGTGTCAACCGAAGATGCCTGAGCCAGAATTTCCTCGCTGTTGCTCAGTGTAAGTTGAGAAGTCAACTCAGCAGCCTTAGCAGTCTTCCATTGTACTAAACCTGACAGACACCAGCTGGGAATACATGTAAGGAGATAGAACCACCAGAACTCAGAACGACGAGCGCGTCCGCTGAAAGATGCATACTTACCAAAGCAAGTTTTAATTGCTTCAACAAAACTCAAAGTAGGTTTCATAAAATAAATTTTAAAGTTAATATTATAGTTTTCAACATCACACTTTAGCAAATACAAACTAAAATGGTATATTTAGGAGCAAAATTAATAAATTACCGAAATAAATCAAAAATTTTGCATTGATTTTTTTACTTTTATAATAAAAATAAGTCTAATTG
>JAGHTV010000110.1 GCA_018065165.1 Candidatus Sodaliphilus fimicaballi
TGGCGATGGTACCGTTGATGTAGCCGATATGAATGCTGTCATCAACATCATCTTGGGTCTTTGAAAACAATAGTAAAATAAAAATACCATATGAAAAGAATTATTTCCTTATTGACATTTGTCGCTTGTTTCGCATTGTCGCAGGCTGCTACCATAACACAGTCGCAGGCAATGGAAAGAGCACAACAATTCTTTGCTAAGAATTCACCTATGCGTGTGGGCTCTATCACACGCCCGTCTTCATCTCAAGTTCAGCTTGCCCACACCGCAGTGAGCAAGGTGGGTTCTGTGGACTTCTATGTGTTTAATCACGCCAGCGATGCAGGTTATGTCATTGTCTCGGCCGACGACCAACTCGTTCCCGTGCTCGGTTATGCCGACTCGGGTTCGTTCAGTTCTCAAGACATCCCCGATGGCTTGCAGTACTGGCTTGATGAGTATCAGCGTCAAATCGAGTACCTGCACCAACATCCCGAGCAGGCTCGTAGTGCTCAGGCTCAGGCATCAGCTGTCAAGCCGTTACTCACTTGTAACTGGAACCAGAGTGCTCCTTACAACAACAATTGCCCCACTTATACATCAAATGGTGTGACAAAGCGTACTGTTACTGGTTGTGTAGCAACAGCTGCAGCACAAATCATGTACTACCACAAGTGGCCTAAGAGAGGCACAGGTTCACATTCTTACTATTTTTCACTTAACGGTGGTAGTACAGCTGAACTGAGTTGTGATTTTTATAATTCGGTTTATGACTGGGACAACATGTGTGACAATTACGGTAGCAGTAATACCGACGTACAAAATGCTGCAGTGGCCAAGCTGATGAGCGATGTTGGTATTTCTGTGGATATGAGTTATGGCGCATCAAGCGGTGCTGTGAGTGCCGATGTTGCAACTGCATTACCTACCTATTTTGGTTACGACAAGTCAATCGTTTACCTCGATCGTGATGCCTATGGCATTGAGACATGGGAGGCTATGATACGCAATGAGCACAACGCGGGTCGCCCCGTATTCTATAAAGGTCGTTCCGACGAGGGCGGACACGCATTTGTATGCGATGGTTATGACACCGAGGGCTACTTCCACTTCAACTGGGGTTGGGGCGGTATGTCTAATGGCTACTTCATTCTCTCTATGCTTAATCCTGGAGAACAAGGCATTGGCTCGTTTGAAGGTGGCTATAACACCGGCCAAGCGATAATTATCAATATCAAGCCCGACGAGGGTGGCACAGCAACTGAAGTACCTACATCGGCAAGTTGTAATATTACTCCTAACGTGTCATACGTTAACCTCGGCTCTCAGGCCACATTCTATATCGACAATATCTCGGTGAATGGCCTTTCTTGGAACAAATTGTATTGGGGTATCTGTGCTACTACTGCTAATTCTAATGCTACCATTGACGATGTTGTTGATGGTCCAACTTCTTTGGTTGATGCATCTGCTATTTCATGTGGTAATTCCTATAGGGTTAGTTCGCAGAGTTACACACCATCAAGCAGTCTTGCTGAGGGTAAGTATTACGTGCGTTATATGCTGTATAAGGATGAAGTTCCGTATATGCTCTTTGGTGGCACCGGTAAATACTTGGCCGAGATGGAAGTGAAGAATGGTAAGGCATATTTTAGCGAGTATAAACCTGAAGTCCATATCGTAGCTAACAATTTTGTCCTGAGTTCTAATCCAGTTTATAAGGATCAGTCGTTCACAATGTCGGTTGACGTTGTAAATGAGGGCGATGAATACTTTGACAACGTATATATTGCATTTGTTAATCCCACTGGTACTATCGCATCAACCAGCGATGCATTTAAGGTTGCTATCGCTCCAGACAAATCATTTACACTGAAGACTACTCACAGCGCTAATGTTGCTGTAGGCGAGTATAGCCTTGCAATCCTCAATGCTTCAAAAGAGGTGATTGGCTCTACTCCTATTACTGTTGCCGACGGTGGTGGCTCAAGCAATCTCCAGCTGGTAACCGATGTTACTCCTGCAGCAAGCGAAATGCCTGCTAAGGATGTTCGTGCTACTGCTGTAATCAAGAATACTGGTGGTGTGTTCTCAGGCACATTAAAGTTGTATATCCTTTATAGTGGTAGCGGTGGATATTACATCTCTAATACATTGTATTCTGACGTAATCACGCTCAAGCAGAACGAGAGCGCAACACTCAATTTCAAGGGCGAGTTTGCTGGCTCGGTTGGTTCAACTTATTATTTAGGTTTGCAAAATCCTGCATCAACAAGTGCTCAGCTCTGGTCTTCGATTGTGCCATTTACTGTATGTGAGGATAAACCTTCAATTGTTGGCGATGTGAATGGTGATGGTGATGTTGACATTGCCGATATCAACTCGGTAGTATCAATAATCCTACAGCAAAAGCAAGCTTCTGACTTTGTTGGTAACGCCGATTTGAACAATGATGGCGATGTTGATATTGCCGACATCAATACGATTGTGAGCATTATTCTCAATAAATAAGAGCATCAACAAGTATATGGATCAGAGTGAAAGTAACATTGTGCAAGGACGGAAAGTACCGTTGGCTCTATGAGATGAGTTTGTCATCTTCCCCACTATAAAAACAGCCCCTGTCGTTACAACGCGATAGGGGCTGATTGTATATTGTTGTCAGGAACAATTCTTTATTTTCCCAGTGGATAAGTGGGTTGCAGGTTGACTGCCTGTTGGGCTTTCTTTATCAGTTCTACGGCTTTTTGCTTGTCGATGGCTTCTACTGTGCGTCCGTTGCCTGTAGTGGTCTCGGCCGCAAATAGCGAGTTCCATATCGCCTCACTGGTGGCTTCAATGGTTGCCATGAACAGGCCACTCATGTCATCGTTGTGAAGCAGGGTGGGAGTGTAGTGCTGGGTGTTCTCGTCAATGAGATTCTCGGGTGCGACCGATAGTGCTATGGCATAGTCTCCGCTGCCATTTGAAGCAATGCCACCAGTTTGAGCCATACCCATTATTGCACGCTTTGCCATACGCTCCAGGTTGCGGGCATCGACGGGAGCATCTGTTACAACCACTATCATGCACGAGCCGTCAACATCTTGAAGTATCTTGTCGCGGAAGCTGTATTTGCTCATCAGTTGACCTATGGGAGTGCCGGCTATCTGCAGCACGCCGCCAAAGTTGGCCTGCCCCAGTACGCCCACGGTATAGCCGCCCATTGACTTGGGCAACACACGCGATGCAGTGCCTATGCCTGCCTTGTAGCCAAATGCCGATGTTCCAGTGCCTGCTCCCACACAACCCTCGTCAACGGGACCGCTGTGAGCCGTCTCTATGGCCTTGATGACATCCTCCTTGGTGACGCGTCGCGAGCGTATGTCGCTAAGACCACCATCGTTGGTTTCGCCCACGAGTGCGTTGACCGAGCGCACCTTGGGATTGCGTGCCAGCGTGTACTCTACGGCTCCTGCTATACCCTCGGCTACGCTCAGGGTATTGGTGAGTATTACGGGAGTCTCAATGTTGCCCAGTTCTATTACTTGGGTAGAACCAGCGAGCTTGCCAAATCCGTTGCCCACATACACCGCAGCGGGCACCTTGTGAGTGAATACATTGCCCTGATGGGGTACAATGGCAGTGACGCCAGTGTTCAGGCCGTCGCCCTTCAGTGTCACTTGACCCACGGTTACGCCAGCCACGTCGGTAATGGCATTGTTGATGCCGGTCTTCATCACACCCAGTTGCACGCCATAGTCGCGCAGTCGCTTTTGTTGAGCACTGGCGGCTCCGGCAGAGAGCAGTGCCGCCAGCATTATGGTTATGATTCTATTCATCTTATTCGCCTATTTGTGATAGCAGATATTTGCACTTGTCGGGGTTGCCCAGAGTCTTGCCCTTGTCGCACGACAGTTTAACGCAGTCGTGCCACTCACGCAGCTCAGTGATACGCATCTTGGTTAGCTTGACCACTATGTTCATCGCCTTCACATCGGTGATGTCGCAAGTGAGGTGAGTGCCTATACCATAGCTGTCTTGCATACGTCCTGCTGTGAACTTGTGCAGCTCTATGGCGCGGTCAATGTCGAGGCCGTTGCTGTAAACTACCTGCTTGGTGGCAGGGTCGATGCCCAGCGACTCATACTTGGTTATAATCTTCTCGAGCTGTTCCTCTTCCTTCCGCTGTCAACACGCAATCCCTTGTACATCATGGCCATGCGTTTGCTCAGGTTGTTGAAGAATACCTTGTCGCCAAAGCAGTCATACAGGAAAATGCCGTTGTCGCCGTCATACACGTCGCTAAACTTGCGCATCACGTTGAAGTTACACTCAAACAGGCCGCTCACATTCTCCTCAAACTCGATGAGCTGGTGGCTCATGGTGCCTATGGGGGTAAGGTTGTGCTTCATTGCCAGATACACGTTGCTGGTACCAGGGAATGCTCCGTTCCACTTGGTAAACTGTCCGTTCTCGTCGGTATAGCCTCCTGCATCGTGTACTTCCTTGAACACGCGCACTACCATGTCCTGATGGTCAAACGAGAAGCGACGGCGACTGCCAAAGTCGCTGATGATGAGACCATTCTTCAAGGCACGTTCAGCCTTGGCACGGGTGCGTTGTTCCTCAAGTGATGCGTCATACTTGTCCATGTCGCCATTGATTGTGTGCATGAGTTGGCTGATGCATTGCAGCAGTACCATCTCCCAAATGATGGTAGAGTACCACTTGCCGCGAATGAGGATATTGAGATGGCCTTCCTCGTCCTGCGAGATGTTGACCTCCTTGGGGTTGAAGCGGAAGCCACGCAGGTAGGTGAAGAACCATTCGGGCAGGAAGTACATCTTCTCACGCATGAAGGTCACCTCCTCGTCGGTAATAACCACTGTGGGCATGTAGTTGACCTGCTCCTGCAGCAGTGCGTCAAAGCCCTTGGGGTACTTTGTGTGATTGCGGTCAAAGAAGGTGTATTCCACCTCGGCACGAGGGTACTTTTGCAATATGTAGTACATACAACTGTAGGTGTATGCATCGTTGTCGGTAAAGTGTTTTACTATTTGTTCCATTTTTGTAAGGTTTAAGAGTTTAAAGGTTTATTTTGTATGGAATAATCGACTCATCGAATTATCGAAAAATCGACTCATCGAAGCCAGCGTTAGCGTTAACGTTGTCGTTATCGTAAAAATGCGTAGCATTTTCGTTTTCGTTTTCGTTAAACCGTAGGTATCGAGATGCCGTCGAGCTGGCGATACAGGTTAAGTGCATACACATCGGTCATTGCGCTAATGTGGTCGAGCACTGCCTGAACCTTCTCATATGTCGATGCGGCATGCACGTCATACTGCTGTGGGAACTTGTTGAGCAGTAGCTGTGAGTAGTTGCGTTCGGGGTGCATTACAGCGTCGATGAGTTTCTCGAGCAGCAGGTTGATGATGCGGTTACCTGCCAGGTCCACATCAACAACATAGCCTGCACGATACAGGCGAGTGTAGGCCAGCTCGCTGCAACGCTTGTAGCCCTCAGCTGCCAGTGGTGCGATGTGGTCGATGAGTGAACCCTCAAA
>JAGHTV010000189.1 GCA_018065165.1 Candidatus Sodaliphilus fimicaballi
TCAATAGGATTTTCGTACTTTGCCATAAGGTCGTCGTACTGAACCTTGCGTATTGCTGTTATCTTTACTCTTTTCATAATTGACATGCTCAATTTGCCATCAAGAGGTAGGTCCTGCTTATGGCGTCAACGATTGCTAAATGCAAAATTAAGTATTATTTTTCAAGAACTAGTGTTTTGGGTTTATATTATTTGACTAATAATCGTATCTTTGCACTTGTAAAGGTTATCGACACGAAATGAGAAGGTGGATACATATCATATTAGCAGTGGTGCTGTGCTTGGCTTCGGCCTCGTGCAGCAAGGCTTTGTATGGCATTGGCCAAGCTGATGTGTTGCAGGCAACTAAGGTTGCGCCAGGCATTGTGCGTGCCAGTGAGGTTCCTGCACTATTTGCCGCCATGGGAGTGCAGTATCACACTGTTTCTTCGATAAACTGGCCCGACAAGTATCCATACTTGCCACGATTTGAAGTTGCCATTGCTCACAATGGGCAGAACATACTCATACATTACCGCGTGACCGACAAAACCGTCACAGGTACCATCGAGCGCGACATGGGTCGCGTGTACACCGAATCGTGCTGCGAGATATTCTTGTGGGACAACAGTTTGCAGCAGTATTACAACATAGAGGCCAACTGCATAGGCTCAATACTCATGCAGTGTGGTGCAAGCCGTGGTGGCAAGCGTGATCGTGCCACGGCCGAGACTCTTGCTCTGATAGATCGCTGGTCATCGCTGGGTCGCAAAAGCGTGGGCACAATAGAGCACGAAGTAAGTTGGGAAATGGCACTCGTGATACCAACGAAGGCATTGTGGAAAACTCAAGTCACCGAGCTTGACGGCAAGCGATTCAAGGCTAATGTATATTATTGCTCAGAGACTGGCGACGAGCATCACTACGTGTCAATGTTTCCCATCAACACCCCGTCGCCCGACTTCCATCGTCCCGAGTTCTTCCGCCCCCTCAATTTTACCCGCTAGCGAGGGCAGTTGAGATTGTCATGTCTTGTCCTGTCCTGCTGTGTTGAGCAAATATAGCCCCATCAGAGAATAGAAGACAAATAACGGAGTTCACGTTGTATGAACCCCGTTGAATTTTGTATGAAGTAGTAGTTACTTGACGATGGGACATTTATTTGCCCACGCAGAGGTTATTTGCCGATGCAGAATGTAAAATCTGCAAATATAAATGATTGATAATCATCACACATGCCTCTAATTATGGGGGGCAGATACTATGCCGAGGGACGGAGGAGGGACGGAAAATATACAAACATCTGCAAAGACGTTTTTCCAGTTCTTTGTATATTCACATTCGTTAACACGGATTTTTGCAGATTCTTGCAATTGCTAAGAAGCGAGTTAGGTGTGACTTCCAATTTCTGTCCCTTTAGGTACATTTATCTTTGCAG
>JAGHTV010000261.1 GCA_018065165.1 Candidatus Sodaliphilus fimicaballi
AGCCAGCACGACGAGAACTGCCGCAAGGCTCTCGACTGCCTGCCACTGCTCGACGGCTGCCAGGTACACGCCACAGTCAAACTGAGTGAAGTCGACCGCAAGATGTTCCAGCGTCTGGGTTGCGGCTTAAGCTTCGATCCCGTTAAGGAATAACCATAAAAAATTAGGGATAAAATAAATCAGGAGGCCAAGTGCCTCCTGTTTTATTTAATAGCCTCTGCAAGATTGAAGTTTGCGTTTGCGTTTGCGTTGACGTTTGCGTCAATCGTAAAACGAGATATAGTTGCTATTCTTGTTGCCCATCTCGCGCATGCGATACAATGCGTTGTAGATGGGACGCCACAGTGTAAAGAAGGGAACGGTCACACGCAGCGGAATAGCTTGCAGCATGATGCAATTCTTGGCAAACGACATTGCCGAGGGAATCCATGTGAGAAGCAAGACGACTGCAGCAAACGCCCAGATGGCAGTGTTTAGCGGAGCAAGCACAATGGCAGCAACAAGGCATGCCAGCCTTATCCAGTAACACCAACTCATGAGACCCTGCACGAGGAATGGCGTGCGACGCACAAGTCCCGATGTAAAGTCACGACGCTTCTTAAGCAATGAGTGAGCGTGAGGCAAATCTTCATAGTAAACGGCAAGCTGGCTCTCGGGAGCAAGCTCCACGCGAGTGTTAGTATCGGTGCATATTTCCTTAAGGAATACATCGTCCTCGCCCCACTTCAGGTCCATAGTGTTTGAGAAACCTCGGTTAGCAAAGAATAGCTGCTTGCGATAGGCCATATTATCGCTCGTGCCACGGTAGGGATGGCCCTTGATGGCGCTCACAACCCACTGCACACCAGTAGTGACGGTGTCAAAAATGCGCATGTGGCGACCAGGGTGCTTGTCGCGATGATAGCGGTAGTGTGAGTAACCCAGCACCACATCGGTACCAGGAACAAAGTTGCGCATCATGAGCTTGAGCCACTGGTCGCTAGTGGGGCGACAATTGGCACTGGTAGTGAGTATGATATCGTATTGTGCAGCCTTGATGCCTATCATTATTGCCAGCTTCTTGCGCGAGAGAGAGCGAGAACCATAAGGAACAAATGTGATGCGCAAGTTGGGGAAGTGAGCCTTCATCTCGCTGAGCATGTCGCTCGTAGCCTCGGCACTGCTGTCAACCACAACGATAACCTCCATAAGTGGATAATCCTGATGCAGGACCAATGGCAAGAAGCGTGACAACTGGTGAGTCTCGTTCATAGCGTCGACCACGATTGACACCGCTGGGAGCTCCTCAACATAGTCGCGTTCTTGCTCGTAATGCTCAACAAAGCGAGATAACGTGTTAGTGCGACTCCACTGCCACATAACATAGACGACAGTGAGCACCAACGCCGCTGCCAGCAAGACCCAAATCAAAACGGGTATATCAAACGAGAATAGTAAAGCCATTGTCACAACATTTTACAAAATGCAAAGTTACAAAAATAGAACTGATTTGCCAAATAATACCACACTCTACTTTTTAACAACCCAAGCCGCTTGCAAAGTGACAATATCATAGCAGGATGCCATTGCCCCAAAAAACATTCACAAAACGGAAAAAGTGGGATTTTTACCTCGTTTTTGACCGAAAAAGTGGGAAATTATGGCTCAAAATCATGGAAAAAGTGGGATTTTCGCCTTGTTTTTGACCGAAAAAGTGGGAAATTAGGACTTAAAATCATGTTGTTCGCGTGGGAACATAAATAAAAAGATTGCAAAAATTATTGGGGGTTATTGCAATAAGTTGGAGAAAAATGCGTTATTATGTTTACAATGACTCGTTTTTTGAAACAACATATTTGCTTTTTAGTGCTGGCGCTGTGTGCGCTGGCCGCTACCGCACAGGACAATGACAAGATCCTCAATCGCCAGTATGCCGACATGAAGAAGATTCACTTCGGCTTCTCGATTGGCGCTAATTTCCAGGACCTTAACATTGTCAATAACGGATTCCAAAGCGAGGATGGTGAGCAATGGTGGGCCGATATTCCCCAGCACTCTCCTGGCTTTTGCGTCAATGTGCTGGCCGACTACCGTCTGGGCAAGCACCTCAACCTGCGTGTAGCTCCAGGTATGTACTTTGGCAACAAGGTGGTACAATTCCGCAACTCTAATGGCAACCCCGAGGAGATGGATATCACTCACCTGCGCCAGAGCCAAAATGTAAAGTCGACCTACCTTGTATGCCCCATCGACCTCAAGGTGTCGTCACTGCGCTATCACAACCTGCGTCCCTACTTCACTGGCGGCGTGATGCCGATATTTGACCTTGCCAAGGAGCGCAGCGACCAGTTTCGACTCAAGAACAATGATGTTATGCTCACCATAGGTATGGGTTGCGACTTTTACCTGCCTTTCTTCAAGTTGTGTCCCGAGGTGAAGTTCTGCTTTGGCCTCAAGAACATCTTGCAGAAGAATCGCCCCGACCTCGAGGACAACCCGCAGATGATGCGCTTTACCGAGAGCGTCGACAAGTTGCAGAACAGTATGGTGGTGCTTACATTCAACTTTGAATAAGAGATAACATGCAATATCGCAATATCACACATATTATTAATAGGTTGTTGCTAGTGCTCGCACTCGCGCTGGCAGGCATCGAGACTGGCCATGCCCAGGTCGACGCCCAGCTCACGCAGTACTGGAATGTACCCAACTACTACAACCCTGCTGCCATAGGCAACATCGACTTCATCCACATCAATGTGGGCAGTCGCTTGCAGTGGGTGGGCATCAGGCATGCCCCCATGTCGTTCCTTGCACTGGGCGACATGCCCTTCAAGTTCATGGGCCGTCGCTGGGGTACAGGCGTGGTGCTGCAACAGCAAAATGAGGGTCTTTACCGCTCGACCCGAGCTGGTGCACAGCTGGCATGGAAAAAGAAGATGCTGGGCGGCGAGCTCAATGTGGGCATCCAGGCCGGCATCATCAACACCACATTCAAGGGCAGCGAAATCATAATGCCCGAGGGCGACGACGCTCACGAGAGCAATGACGACGCAATACCGCAGCAGGATGTATCGGGCACTGCAATGGACTTGAGTGCAGGTGTAATGTTTACCCACAAGTGGTTCTGGGCAGGCGTGTCGAGCACCCATGTAAATGCACCCACCGTCAACCTCAAAGTTGAGAACAGTGAGGACAAAGTGTATGAATTTGATGCCGATAGAATATATTATTTTATCGCTGGTAGCAATATTCCGATAAAAAACACGTTATTTGAGGTACAGCCCTTAGTCATGGTAAAGACCAACCTTAACGCTTTCCAGGCCGAGGCCACTGCACGAGTACGCTACAACAAGTTCCTGAGCGGCGGTGTTGCCTATCGATACAACGACGCCATCTCGCTGCTGATGAGTGCCAACTATAAGGGTTTCTTCTTGAGTTACTCTTATGACTACCCAACATCGGCAATACGCAAGAGCAGTAGCGGTAGCCACGAACTTTTTGTAGGCTACAACGTGAAACTGGACATGGGAGAGAAGAATAGAAACAAACATAAGAGTATTCGAATAATGTAGAATATGAAAAAGTTATTATTTATACTGACAATCGCAATCGTGATGGTATCATGTGGCGGCATTCGCAGGAGTGTTCCTGTGGGTGGCGAGGTCACTGGTGTGGGTGCTACAACCTTTAGCGAGCCCACCCCCTGTGGCATGGTACTGGTTGACTGCGGTTCGATGCGTGAGGGTCCCTCACAGCAAGATTCTATCTGGGGTGTAGATTCTACAGCCCATGGCGTATCGGTTGACGCCTTCTGGATGGACGAGACCGAAATCACCAACTCTAAGTACAAACAGTTTGTTTACTGGGTACGCGACTCTATCATCCGCGAGCGCCTTGCCGACCCCAACTATGGCGGCAACGAGGAGTTCAAGATTGAGGAGGACAAGGAGGGTAACCCCGTGAAGCCCCACCTCAACTGGAGCAAGAACATCCCCTGGAAGAACCCCAGTGAGGATGAGGAGCGCGCTATCGAGAGCGTTTACAAGATTAACCCCATCACTGGTGTTAAGGAGCTCGACCCTGCACAGATGAACTATCGCTACGAGATCTACAACCTCACCGAGGCTGCCAAGCGTAAGAATCGCTTCGACGCTACTCGTCGCGACTATAACACTGACCATGCAGTTGATGAGACTGCGCCCATCATCAGCAAGGATACTGCCTATGTTGACGACGATGGCCGCATCATACGCCAGACTATCACTCGCCCGTTGCAAACCGAGTTTGACTTTGTCAACACTTACATTGTCAACATCTTCCCCGACACTACATGCTGGGTCAACGACTTTGACAACGCTTACAATGAGCCCTATGTGCGCATGTACTTTGCCAACGGCAACTACAACAACCACCCCGTGGTGGGCGTGAGCTGGGAACAGGCCAACGCATTCTGTGTGTGGCGCACCGAGTTCCTGAAGAAGTCGCTGGGCAAGGAGGGTGTATACATTGAGCCCTTCCGCCTGCCTACCGAGGCCGAGTGGGAATTTGCAGCCCGCGCTGGTGTCAACGAGAACAAGTATCCCTGGGAGGGCGACCTGCCACTCACCGAGGGTGACGGATGCTTCTATGCCAACTTCAAACCCATGGAGGGCAACTATGTGAAGGACGGAAGCATCATCAGCTCGCCTGTGGGCACTTATCAGCCCAATGAGTTTGGCCTCTATGACATGGCCGGCAATGTGAGCGAGTGGACATCGACTGCCTATACCGAGAGCATCGACCGCATGACTAGCGACCTCAACCCCGAGTACCGCTACTATGTGGCCAAGGAAGATCCCTACAAGATGTCACGCAAGATTGTGCGCGGCGGCTCATGGAAAGATGTCGCACACAACATACGCAGCGACATACGCATGTGGGAGTACCAGAACGAGCAGCGCAGCTACATCGGCTTCCGTTGCGTGCGTTCAAAGGTAGGCTTCGCCAAGGCTAAACGCAAAAAATAAGAGACCACACACTTTACACTAATCCATCACAAACAATTGAAAAATGGGTAAGATAAAAAAATATAAAAACGGAGTGGAGCGCTTTCTCTCAGGCGAGAAGGGCCAGCGATTTTTCAACTTCGCTTATAGTATAGGTGCCGCTGTCGTTATCTGGGGTGCACTGTTCAAGATTCTTCACCTCCCCGGTGGCAACACACTGCTGTCAATAGGTATGGGTACCGAGGTACTGATGTTCCTGCTCACTGCCTTTGACCGCCCCGAGAAGCAATATCACTGGGAAGATGTATTTCCCGTGCTGGGAACTCACGACCCTGAGGACCGTCCCGACTTCAATGGCGGCACAGGCATCGTGATAGGTGGCAATGGCGTGGCTGCCGACACTACAGCAGTCCAGGGCGTTACCGAGGCACAGGCACGCAACGCTGTGGGCCTACCCGCAGGCATCGACCTCACTCCCGAGGATTCTCGCTCACTCACCGAGAGCATTGCCAAGATGAGCGCAGCCAGCGACCAACTGTCGCGCATGGCCGAGCTTACCGATGCTACTCAGCAATACCTCACACAGATGAGCACCATAAGCGAGCAGATGCAAAAGCTGAGCGAGACCACCACCGCACTCAACGCCGTGAGCGAGACTCTGCTGGGCAGCTACAAGGCTATCACCGACAACAGCACAACCATAAGCGAGAGCTCTACTGGTTATGTTGAGCAGATGGAAGCCCTCAACCGCAACATTGGCGGCCTCAATACCATCTATGAGATTCAGCTCAAGAGCATATCTTCTCAACTCGATAGCATCGACCGCGTGAACCGTGGTCTCAAGGACATACGCGACATGTATGAGAAGAGTGCTGCCGAGAGTGCTCACTACTGTGACGAGACCGAGAAGATGGCTCGCTACATGAAGCAGCTCAATAGCGTATATGAGAAGATGATTAAGGCTATGACCGTCAACATGTATCGCCCCATGGCAGGCATGCCTGGCATGACCGAGGACGACGACACTCAGGCTTAATCAGCAACAATCACGACTCACACAACAACCTACTATAAAAAAGTAAGATAATAGATGGCAAGTGGTAAAAACCAATCAGTGGGCAGGATGTCGCCTCGCCAAAAGATGATAAACCTCATGTATATCGTCTTGACGGCTATGCTTGCGCTGAACGTGTCGAGCGATGTGCTCAACGGCTTCAGCCAGGTGGCCGATGGCCTCGAGCGCTCTAACCGCACCATCACAGCCCGCAACTTGAGCCTGTACCAGCAGCTGCAGGAGTTCAACAAGAAGAACCCCGAGAAAGGCAAGGTATGGCTCGACAAGGCTACCGAGGTGCGTGCCAACACCGACATGCTCTACAGCTACATCGACTCACTGAAATATGAAATAGTTAAAGTTGCCGATGGCGATGATGCCAATGTTAACGACATCGTCAACCGCGACAACCTCGACGCAGCGTCACAAGTGATGCTCGCCCCCAACACTGGCAAGGGCAAGATGCTGCGCACCAAGATTGACCAGTATCGCAACTACATCACACAGTTCCTCGACGATCCCACCAAGCGCAGCAATGTGGCCGCAGCTCTCTCAACCAGCCAGGTAAAGACCGCTGCCGGTGGCGAGGGCAACCAGAAGCTGTGGGAAGAGACAATGTTTGAGAACATGCCCACCATTGCGGCAGTGACATTGCTCTCTAAGTTGCAAAACGACATACGCTATGCCGAGGGTGAGGTACTTAACCAGATGCTCACCAATGTGGACATGGGCGACCTGCGCGTTAACCTGGTCGATGCCTTTGTAGTGCCCCAGTCGCGCATCGTGATGCGTGGCACCAAGTACTCGGCCAACATCGTACTGGCAGCCGTAGATACTACCCAGCGTCCCATCGTCTATGTCAACGGTCACCGCCTGGGCAATGACCGCGGTCTCTATGAGGTGGGTGCAGGTGCTGCTGGCAACTACGACTACTCGGGCTACATCGAGGTCATGGGCCGCGACGGTTCAGTTACTCGCCGCGACTTCAAGTCAAGCTACACAGTAATCGATCCTCTGGCAACCATCAGCGCTACAATGATGAATGTGCTCTATGCCGGCATCAACAACCCCATCAGCATCGCCGTTCCTGGCGTGCCTGAGAGTTCGATAAGCGCAACTATGACCAACGGTACGCTCACCAAGAGCGGCAACGGCTGGATTGCTCGTCCCACCAAGGTGGGTGCCGAGTGTGAGATCACAGTGAGCGCCGAGATGGACGGAGCACGCACCAATGTGGGCTCTACCAAGTTCCGCGTACGCAAGCTGCCCGATCCCATGCCATTCATCGCCTACAAGGACGCCAACGGCAATCCCGTGCGCTACAAGGGCGGACGCCCCTTCCCCAAGGCCACACTGCTCGCAGCTCGTGGTGTTGACGCCGCCATCGACGACGAAATCCTCAACATCGACTATAAGGTGCTCAGCTTTGAGACCGTATTCTTTGACCAGATGGGTAACGCTATCCCCGAGGTATCGAGCGGCAGCAACTTCAGCGAGCGTCAGCTGGCTGCAATACGCCGCCTGCAACACGGCAAGCGATTCTACATCTCACGTGTCAAGGCTACCGGCCCCGACGGCATAACCCGCGACCTGGCACCCATCGAGGTTATCATCAACTAATGTAATTTAGACACAACTAAGTATATATGAAGACTCTCAAACTTATATTTGCCATGCTGCTCGTGAGCACAATCTCGACAGCAGCAAGCGCACAGGTTGTAAAGAAGAACGACGCCGACCGCAAGGCCAAGGAAGAGAAAGGCGCAGCTATCACAGGCCGCCAGCAATCGTTCTACGAAGTGAAGGAGGCAAGCGACGCCGACCTGCAGTGGATGAAGGTCATCTACCGCAAGCTCGACCTCACCAAGGGCAAGAACTCGGCCCTTTACTATCCCGAGGAGCCCAATGCCGACGGACAAAGCCTGTTCTTCATCATCATGCGACTGCTCGCCGACAACAAGATTAGCGCCTATGAGTACCTCGACGGCCGCGAGATGTTTACCGACGACTACAAGATTAAGGTGGCCGAGATGCTCGACCGCTTCCACATCATGTACTCTCCCGCCAAGGGCAGCACCGACAAGAACCCCAAGTTCAGCATCGAGGACGCCGACATCCCCGGCAACGAGATTCTGAGCTACTACATCATCGAGCGCTGGGAGTTTGACACCCGCAGCAACCAGATGAAGACTCGCGTCGACGCTCTGTGCCCCGTGCTGCACCGCATGGACGAGTTTGGCGGCGAAGCAATCCCCTACCCCATGTTCTGGGTTAAGCTCAACGACATTCGCCCCTTCATGGCACAGCAATATGTCTTCACCGACGACGACAACAACCTGCCCCGCCACAGCCTTGACGACTTCTTCAAGTTGAACCTGTACACAGGCGAGATTTACAAGACCAAGAACATGCGCAACCAGTCGCTGCGCCAGCAGTTCCCCGAGGACAAGGACTACAAGCATGCACAGGACAGCATCGAGGCACGCCTCAAGGCATTCAACAAGGAGTTGTGGGTTCCCAGCCGCGAAGAGCTCCAAGCTCGCGCCGAGGCAAAGGCCAAGCTCGAAGCCGAGCAGAATGGCGAGGATGTAGACACTACTGAAGCTACCGACGGCAAGGACCAGAAGAAGGAAGAGAAGAAGAGCGTGAAGACAAAACGCGGCAGCAAGTCTGCCGACAAGAAAGACGACAAGAAGTCTTCACAAAAGAACACCAAGATCAAGGAGCGCAAGCCCAAAGAGACCAAGGTGAAGTCTTCATCGCCCGCAGCCGGCACACGCAGCGTACGCAACCGCAAGAAGTAAGCGACAACTCTCATCAAGATCACACCCTATACAAATGGCACGCAACTTTAAAGTTGTGTGCCATTTGTCGCATTATTCATTTGAGATTAATATAAAGAGGCTTCATTAACGCTATAAAGAGCAAGTTCTAGAAACAATATTAACCCAATATGAAATAGAATGGAAATATATTAAAGAAAGCAATTGATAAACTTTGATTTTACATGTACTTTATTTATCTTTGCAACCATAGTCATAGTGCCTCCCTTTTGCTAGACTATATACTAAATGTAAATATACCATGTAGGGGAGAGTAAATACATATATAAGCATCCTTAATATTTCAAAGTATGGCTTCAACGCAAACAAAACCCACCATATTACTTGAAAATGGCACAACTGTTCCTTGCCATGAGCCAATTATTATTTCGGCAAGTAGAAGTACCGATATTCCTGCGTTCTACTGCGATTGGTTTTTTCATCGCTTAAGAGTTGGATATTCTGCATGGACAAACCCATTTAATGGGGTGAAAATGTATATCAGTTATGCAAAAACTCGCTTTATAGTGTTTTGGTCAAAAAACCCACGTCCCCTTTTAGGGTATTTAGATGAACTTAAAGATAAAGGAATTGCTTGTTATATTCAGTATTCGCTAAATGACTACGAGGAAGAAAAACTAGAAAAGGGGGTTCGTCCACTAAACGAGCGTATTGATACTTTCAAACTTCTCGTAAATAAACTTGGACTTGGAAGTGTTATTTGGCGCTTTGATCCACTAATGCTTACCCCCGATATTTCAATCGACAAATTACTAAAAAAAATTGAGAACATAGGAGACCAATTGAAAGGATATACAGAAAAACTAGTGTTCAGTTTTGCAGATATTTCTACATATCGCAAGGTCAAAACTAATTTAGAGGCCAATAATATAGCAGCATTCGACTGGACAGAAGAGCAAATGACAGAATTTGCCTCACGTCTTGTTCGTTTGAATAAAATAAAAGGTTGGGATTACAAATTGGCAACTTGTGGCGAGAAAGGACGTTACCCAGGAATAGAACCCAATCACTGTATAGACGATGAACTTATTATTAGACGAGCATATCAAGATACGACTTTGATGAAATTCCTAAAAGCCGAGATAATGCCAATGCCTGTTCCTGTTTTGTTTGGAGAGGATAAACCATTACCAAATAGTGCCATTGTGTTGGGAAATGGTTATTACGTAACTCGCGGAGACAATAGAGATAAAGGACAAAGAGAGTTTTGCGGATGTATAAAAAGCAAAGACATTGGTCAATATAATACATGCATACATATGTGTGAGTATTGTTATGCAAATACCAGCAAACAAGCCGCAGCAATTAATTATAAATGTCATAAAGAAAACCCAAGAAGTGAAACTATAACAGGAAAATAATATGGATCCATTACTAATTGTTGAACAATGTTATAATAGGCTTCCTTCGTCAATGAAAATAAAGCCCTGGGAAGCTACCGAACATGGTCGCAAGGTGCTGCAAAGTGATGACGAACTAAATGCGTATATAGCAGCGTATGGCGAAATGCATATAGTCAAGTGTCGTGCCGCTCTGCAGAATTTTCCATTTGACGAATTAAAATTGTTCCAATTTGAAATATTTGACTGGGGATGCGGACAAGGACTTGCGACGTTGACATTGTTAGATATGTTACACGAGCGTAATTTGCTCTCACAAGTAAAACGCATATACCTTATTGAGCCATCATTACATGCCTTGAACAGAGCAAAAGTTTGGGTAAATCAAAATGCTCAACCGGGAATAGATATTATATCAGTCAACAAATACATTCCAAGCGATATTGATGCGACCCTGCCAGAAGTTTCTTGTTCTACAAAAATCAGCATCAATCTGTTCTCAAACATTTTAGACATAAAATCTCTAAATCTTGCATGGCTAGCAAACAAAGTCTCATCATTGGCTGCTATAAATTATAACATTTGTATAGGTCCCAAATTTACACAAAACACGAATACACGTCTACGTGACTTCTGTGGATATTTTGAACCTGAAGATTATTTCTCAAATATTAATGCATACCCATATGCTTACACTTCTCGAACACACCATGCATTCGGCTGCGAAACTAAATGTTTCGTACATAAGAGAGACTCATTGTTAAATAAAAATTATATTGAATGTGCGAATGAGAAATTTTATGATCCATACGATTACTCACTAGAAATTCTAAATGGTGTCGTAGATGAAGATATTCTCAAATTATATTCAAGTCTTCGTAGAGATTGTGGCAGTACATATGATGTCTATTTTCGTCCTATTATAAATTGTGATACAGTTGACTTTCTGCTTTTAAGCAAATCCAAAGGTATCGTATTAATTAATACTTGCAAGTCAATCTCATCATTATATGACGAATTCAATAAAATTAAGCAGGTAAAAGAAAACCTGTTTAATATACATTTAAGAAGCATCAAGATAGATTCAATTATGCACTCAAGTGTATATAATTGTGTTAAAATAGCATTATATTTCCCCAACTCAACAGAAAGTGAGATATCGGCAAAAATTGGCGAGATAAATCAAAAATTAAATAAAAATCAAGAAGACAAGAGCAAGGACAATTATTTTAAATTCTTACACACGATAACTCGTGACACAGATCTGCATGACAAATTTGAGAAACTTTACTCTAGTGGATTCAAATTTGATTATTATGAAGAGCTAGCAAATATTATTTCTTCCAAATGGCATTCTTATAAAGAAGGAGACTTATCTTTCAGGTTAACGAATACTCAAAAACAAATAGTTAGAAGAAATACCAAGCGGATTCGCGTAAAAGGTGTTGCTGGTTGTGGTAAAACACAGGTGGTTGCAAATAGGGCCGTTGAAAGACATTTAGCAACAGGCGAACGAGTACTTATTATAACCTTTAATATTTCACTCGTGCAGTATATCAGAATGAGGATAAAACAGGTTCCTGCTGATTTTGCTCCAAGTATGTTTGAAATAACAAACTATCATCAGTTTTTCAAATCCATGGCCAATGAATATTCAAAAAACCGAATTCTTTTAGGTGATTTTGAT
>JAGHTV010000123.1 GCA_018065165.1 Candidatus Sodaliphilus fimicaballi
GAGAATGCTGTCGGCCGACCAAAAGAACATGCCCGAGTTCCAGAAGAACTCGCCTAGTTGCAGGAACATGCGTGCCATCTCCTCGTCGGGCTTCTCTGAAAACGCCTTCACGGCATTGAAATTGTTGCCCACAGGCTCGCCCACCTGTATATAGCCGTAGTTGGTCTCGGGACGGCTGGGTTTTATGCCCATGGTGAGCAACACGTCGCGGCCCTCGATAAACTCAAACGCCTTGATTACATTGTCGCGGTACTCGTCGGCCTTGATGATGAAGTGGTCGCTGGGAGCTACCATGATTTGAGCGTCGGGGTTGAGCGACTTTATGTGCCATGTTGCCCATGCAATGCACGGAGCGGTGTTGCGTCGTGAGGGCTCGAGTAGTATCTGCTCAGGGCTTATCTCGGGCAGTTGCTCGGTGACGATGTGAGCATATTTGGCGTTTGTGATAAGGAAGATGTTCTCGTCGGGAACGATGCCCTTGATGCGGTCAATCGACATCTGCAACAGGCTGCGACCCGTTCCCAGGAAGTCGATGAATTGCTTGGGCATATTGGTGCGGCTGTAGGGCCAGAAACGACTGCCCACACCACCGCACATTATAATGCAATAACGGTTTTTGTTCATGTTTTGTTGGTTCTCAGGTTTAGTTGTTGTGTAGGATGCGGTACTGTTTTTACATGATCAGGCATCCCTCGTATATAATAAGTGCCAGCAGTGCCACTAGTGCTATTATCACGGTAAATCCCACAATGCGTGCACGCAGGCTTGCAGGCTGCTTACGCACGGTGTGCCTGAAACTGTAGGATGGCAACATGGGAGTCCATTTGCGTTTTCGCTCTTCGGGTGTTTCAACTTGGGTGGGCTGTGCTGGGGCCTCTTGTGGTTGTAGTGCTGGAGCTACCGTTGCTGCAACCGCTGGCTTGCTGGCAGCAGGAGCGTCGGGCACAAGCTTAATGCCGCAATAGGGGCAAAACCGCACATCGGGTGGCAGCGGCTTGCCGCAGTCGGGGCAATAGCTATATCCTTCTTGCTGTTGCTTCACAGGCTCGCTCTGGGGTGCTGGCATGCTTCGATGGGTGCCACGGGGGCGGGCTGTACGCAGGTCGCCAGTTGAGGAGTCAAACACGGCCAGGCATTGCGGACACACCGCAACACCGTCGTGCATTGTCAACTCCTCGGCCGAGACGACAACCACTTTACCACATCTGGGACAGGTCATCTCCATAAACTACATGTATTACTATGCAAAGATACTAAAATTTTTACGAAGTACGAAAAACGAAGTGCGAAAAACGACCCCGAGCCCTCTCGCCAATCACGCTGAATCAAATGGACTGACAGAAATTATAAAAAATCGATGTAATCAGTGAAATGTTGTTTTTAAAACACACATGTAAAGATGATACTGTGACAAAATTAGAAAGGGACTGTTTCACAACAGTCCCAATTTCTAAGCAAATAAAAATACCTATTAAGAAGTTTACTGTGATTTTTTACGATATTTACTTTCTGATTACTTTACTACTCATTGTGCCGTCGGCATATTGTGTGCGAGCTACTACTACCTCGCCAGCCTCGGGCTGTGCAACCTCGATACCCAGCATGTTGTAGTACTTAACGCTTACAACCTCGCCTGTGTGGATGTCCTCGACAGCAGTTACGATGGGTACTGAAGTGTTAGTGGGGTTAGAGTTCTTCTCTACGAAGTTGCGTGCTACGAATGTTTGTGCCTCGAAGGGGTGCTCGTAGTTAGCCTTTACATAGTACATTGCGGGGAATGAGTTGAGGATGTTGACATTTGCCTTGAAGTCGGGCAGGTAGATGAAGTCCATCACCTTGAAGCCCTCGGGGCGTGTGTTCTCGATTTCCTTAATCATCTCGGGAGTGAACTTGTAGGCGCTGCCGTCGGTTGTCTCGTCAACCTTGGTAAAACCTGCGGGTTCAATTTCACCGGTAATCTTGTTCAACTCCTCACCGTCGTGGCCAATGTAGCGAGCTGTGATGGGTGTGTATTCAAGGTCGCCATCTTCGTTAATCATGCCGCGATATACTGTATAGTAGTCGGGGTCGCCGAGTACATAGTCGTCTTCGTCAAGAACTTCGTCGCTTACAATCTTGTCCCAGTTGACCTCGGCACGGTAGTTACCGTGATTGTCAGTGAATACGTTGATCTTTGAGTTGTAAACGAGCTCGGCCTTGTCACCATTGTATACCTCGTTCTGGTCGATGTTGCCATAAGAGTTGCCACCGGTTGTGCACACCTCAACTGTGAAGAAGAGGTCGCCATTGTCGATGGGTGATTCCAGGTCAAATCCGCTTAAGCCTTGTGCCTCGGCTTGGTTTGCTGACATCTCATAGTCGTTGGCATGCTTGTCGATAGCTGCATCAACGCGTACCTCGAGATATCCGTCACGGTCCTTGCTGATGTTGCCCATGGGTACATTGAAGTTGCCATTAGCGTCCTTGCCAACCAGAGCGTAAGTCTCGCTGTTTACATGGTCAACGCGCATCAGTCTCTCCTCGGCGTTCTTCCAGATGTAGTAGTAAGCTACGCTACCGTCCATCACGGGCTTGAAGTTTACGCGGCAAGTGTAGAGCTCTTGCTTGGTGTTGTGCTCGGGGTCGGGGGTACCTGAACGGTACAGCTTTTGAGCAACGACGGGTGTCTGCATGCTGCGAGAAGTAATCATGTTTGACTTGTACTCCTTGTCGCCTGTTGTGTAGATTAAGATGTAGCGTGCGTCAAATGTCTTGCTGGGAACCAGGTTAGCCTTGTCAAGATAGTTAGCTACTGTAGTGAGCAGGTTCTCAATCTGGGTCCATGTAGAGGTGAACTCTATACCATTGAGTGTGTAAGTATAAGTTGTTCTGTTGATACCCTTGATTACGAGTTCATTGAGAACTGTATTGCCGTTTTCTTGGTAGCGGATGAGTTGGAACTTGTCGCCTACCTTAATGTCCTGCAGCGCGGGAGTGTTGCGGTTGGGCTTTGACGTGATGTCGTTAGAAATCTCGTTGTAGCTCTTGTTGAACTGATCCATAGCAGGGTGGAACTTGCTATTGTAAGTGTTGCTGATTGAGAGTTCGAAGTACTTCTCGTCACTGCCAGGGATGTGGATTGTAGCTTGGTTGGTTGTTGCAGCGCCCACGAGCTTGCCTGTGCTCTTACCGTTAGCATCGCATGTGATAGCTTTAGTTACGATATAGTAAGTAACGTCGTAGCCATCTGTTCCGGGATTGGGAAGAGTTTTGTCAACCAAGTGCTTAACATCTTCGGCGGTTGTCTCTACGAGTTCAAACTCGTCAGTGCCTTCGATTTGACGATAAACCTCTGATATCTCTCTTACACCAACTTTGCCTGATTTCCAAGTAACGAAGTCAGAGTGTTGCTCGCGAGCCAGGTCAAATGAAGTCTTCCATGTGAGGTCGGCGGCATATTTGCACTCGGTGCCTGTGGGGTTGTCAACGCGATCGCATTGTGTAAGCTTGTTGATGTAGAAGAATACTTGAGGAATGCTGCTATCTTTGAAGCTTCCGTTCTTTTGGTTAGTAGTTGCATTAGCTCCTGTGGGGACATAGAGCATTGCTGAAACTGTGTATGTCTGTTCTGTGGCTGTTTTAGGATAAAGGCTTGTGAAGTGATTCTTTTCGAGTGAGTTTGAGCAAGAGTGAGGAACGGGATAGAAGAAACCATCCTTCAGCTTGTCGTATGCGGCGTCCAATACATCCCAGCCATCACCACTGGTTGATGTGGTTGCAGAGAACTCATTGTACCAGCGCAGTGGCATCTTATATTTTTCAGAAAGGTAATTTCTGCTGCTAGAACTGCTTACTTTTTGCCAACTGTTGTTGGGGTTTTTACCACTGGTTTCTTCGTAGAAATCGCTTGTGCGGATAGCAAAGAAGAAACGGTTGGTAGTTGCATCATAGTGATAGAGCATACCACTGCCAATGCTGGCAGATTGTGTTACTTTGTTGATACTCTTTACGCCATACTTTACC
>JAGHTV010000491.1 GCA_018065165.1 Candidatus Sodaliphilus fimicaballi
GTACTATATAGTGGGAAATGTGGCTGTTTTATCGGTAGGGTGTTGCAGGTGAAATCATGTCATCATAATTTAGCGGCGGAAATGTGTAGAAGGGGAGAAAAAACTCTCTATTTGTTTAACCCTAATTTTTTAATAGTATGGAAACTAAATTTTTTAAATGCCCTGTATGTGGCAACGTGATGGCAGTGCTGGTCGACTCGGGTATGGTACCCGTGTGCTGTGGCAAGCCTATGAAGCAACTCAATGCCATTGAGGTGGATGGTGCTCGCGAGAAGCATCTGCCCGTGGTTACTCGCTGCGAGAATGGTGCTCTTGTAATTAAGGTGGGCGAGGTGCCTCATCCCATGACTCCCGAACACCACATTGCTTTTGTTGCTATTGAGACACCATGTGCACTCAAGGTTATTCACCTGGATGTTACAAAACCTGCCGAGGTTGTTCATTGCGACTGTTGTGAGGATGTGGTTGCCGTGTATGAGTATTGCAACCTGCACGGACTGTGGAAGACTACCGACATCCCCGCTAAGTGAACTATAGTATTTTACTGGACAATAATATTATAGAATAGTAGTGCGAGACGATACCATTCGCCTCGCACTTATTTATTATGAAATTTGTTGCAAATCAGGAGTGTGAGGGTGAGCCTGAAAGGAAAAATGCAATAATTGTATTATATAACGATAAAATCGTGTCAAAATACAATATTAGGGTGGAGCGATATGCCGTAAATGAAATATAGTGACTATCTTTGTAGGAGAAGAAAAAGACTATAACCAATTATGAAAACTTTTAATACCGCATTACTGTGCATAGTTGCCTCAATTGCCGTTCAGGCACAAACTGGCAACGAGTGGAACGATGTCAATGTGACAAGTGTTAACCGTGAGCCGGCTCACACTACGGCTATCCCCGTAGCCTACGCTACCACCCCCATGGAGCACTCGCCGTGGATCATGTCGCTCAACGGCACTTGGAAGTTCAACTGGGTGGCAAGCCCCGACAAAGCTCCTACAGGCTTTGAGGCTGAGAAATATGACGCCAGCCAGTGGGACGACATCACCGTGCCATCATCATGGCAAATTTACGGTCTGCGCAACGGCAAGCAGTGGGACCTGCCGTTGTACACCAACATCCGCTACCCGTTTACCTACGACGAGCAGTTCCACATCAACGTGAAGCCTAACAAGGATTACACCTATAATGCCGACATGCCCAATCCCGTGGGCTCTTACCGTCGCACTTTCACCCTGCCCAAGTCGTGGAAGGGCCGCGACGTGTATGTGCGCTCTAACGGCACCGGCCATGGTTACTACCTGTGGATCAACGGCCACATGGTGGGTTACAGCGAGGATTCATATCTGCCTAGCGAGTTCAACATTACCCAGTATCTGCACGCTGGCGAGAACACCATCGCCGTGCAGGTGTACCGCTTCACTGGCGGTTCGTTTATCGAGGATCAGGACTACTGGCGTCTCACCGGCATACAGCGCGACATCTTCTTGTGGAGCGCTCCCAAGACCCAGATTCGTGACTACTTCTTCACCACCGACCTCGACGATGCCTATGTCAACGCTGCAACCAACCTTGACATCACCCTCGAGGGACAGGCTTTCAAGGGCACCCTTGAGGCTACAGTTACTGGCTTTGGCAAGACTGTTGCCTCTGGCACGACTGCTGTCAATGGTGCTGGCAAGTACAACTTCAAATGGAATGTTGAGGCTCCCAAACTGTGGAACGCCGAGCAGCCCAACCTCTACGACCTCGTTATCACGCTCAAGGACGCCAAAGGCAAGGCTGTAGACGTGCGCACAAGCAAGGTGGGCTTCCGCGAGGTTGGCATCCGCAAGGACGGCGCACTTACCATCAACGGCAAGCGCATCATTTTCCACGGTGTTGACCGCCACGACTTCAGCGAGGTGAACGGTCGCGCCATCACATGCGAGGAGACCGAGCAGGACCTCATAACGATGAAACAACTCAACATCAACGCTGTGCGCACATCGCACTATCCCGACAATCCCTTCTTCTACGATATATGTGACAAGTTGGGTATCTACGTCCTTGCCGAGGCCAACGTGGAGTGCCACGACAACATGAGTCTCTCGGACAACCCTATCTTCCGTCCAGCAATGGTTGAGCGCAACGCTAACCATGTGATGTGGATGCGCAACCATGTATCGATATGCCTGTGGTCGTTTGGCAACGAGAGCGGCGGCGGCGAGAACTTCAAGTATGTGGCCGATGCTATCAAGGCGCTTGACAAGACCCGCCTTACCCACTATGAGGGTGCTAGCAATTATGCCGACGTGAGAAGCACCATGTATGCCGATGTCAAGCGCATCGAGAATATAGGCCGCGACCGACTCACCCAGTAGAATCCCCGTCCGCACATCAAGTGCGAGAACACCCACTCGATGGGTAACTCGATG
>JAGHTV010000121.1 GCA_018065165.1 Candidatus Sodaliphilus fimicaballi
CAAAAGGCTGGTAAGAAGCGTATGAAGCAAATTGGTAATGTACAAGTGCCTCAAAAGGCCTTCCTTGCAGTACTTAAACTTGACTAAATTTACTGTCAAAATATACAAGAAATGGACGAGCGGCAACTCGTCCATTTTTGTTTATAAAAACTAACTATAGTTAAAAGCACGATAATTGCCTATATTTGAGCAAAAATGAGTAACTTTGTAGTCTCAAAAGAACTAAGAATTCAATTATGGCAACTATACTGAATATTGAAACCTCCACTCAGGTGTGTTCGGTGGCCTTGACAAGCGAAGGTCAAGTGCTGGAGCACCACGAGAACTATGATGGTCAAACGCACGCTACACTGCTCAGCGCCTATGTTAAGAGTGCTCTTGATTATGTTCACTCTCGCGAGCTCAAGCTCGACGCTATTGCAGTGAGCATAGGTCCCGGTTCTTACACTGGTTTGCGCATAGGCTTAAGCGAAGCCAAGGGGCTTGCCTTCGGTCTTGAGGTGCCTTTGATTGGTGTAAACACCCTGCAACTGCTGGTTGTGAGTACAATGTTCAATCACTTCATCGATGAGGACGAGTTGCTCTATGTCCCCATGATTGACGCACGCCGCATGGAGGTGTATACTGCCGCCTATAATCCTGCACTTGAGGCTGTTATCGAACCCCAAGCCATGATCCTCGACGAGAACTCGTTTGCCAACATTCTTGAGTCTCACAAGGTGGTATTCATGGGCAATGGGTCGACTAAGGCTCGCGATGTGATCAAGCATCCCAATGCCATCTTCATCGATGGCGTGAAGCCTGTGGCGGTAGATATGCTGGCTCTGGCCGAGAAGGCCTTCCGCGAGTCTCGCTTTATCGATGTCGCTTACTCAACACCGTTGTACTTGAAGGAATTTCAGGCAACAACGCCCAAGAAGAAGGTGCTGTAGTTTCATAACTCAAAAAAAATCACTAACTTTGCATTTTATTAATGCTTTGCATTAAAAGACCTAATTTTACGAGACAACTCTTATATGCTGACATATAATTCACAACTCAAACAACTTGCCTTACCCGAGTACGGCCGCAATGTGCAACAAATGGTTGACCATTGCCTCACTATCGAGGATCGCGATGAGCGCAATCGTTGTGCTCACACCATTGTTGCCATCATGGACAACATGTTCCCCGAGAACCGTAGCGAGGCCGACTACAAGCACAAGTTGTGGGACCACCTGGCCATCATTAGCGATTTCAAGCTCGATATCGACTATCCATTTGAAATCGTCAAGAAGGATAACCTCGATTCTCGCCCCGAACCCTTGAAGTATCACCTTGAGCACATCAAGTATCGTCACTACGGCAAGATTATAGAACGTATGATTGAGCGTGCAGCTGAGTACCCCGAGGGCGAAGAGCGCGATGCTCTTGTCATGCTGCTGGCCAATCACATGAAGAAACTCATCTTCCAAATCAACAAGGAGGATGTTGACGATAATAAGATTTTCAAGGACCTCTACTACTACTCGGGCGGACGCATTCGTCTGCAAGTAGACACTCACAGCCTGCACGAGTTCAAGGAGGCTCCACAACAGCAAAACGGCAAAAAGAAGAGAAAGAAATGATCGTTAGAGACGACATCATCGAGATAGGGCGTTACAACAAGGCTCATGGCGTCAATGGTGAGATATCGGCAACTGTCGATGTCGAGCCCGATGTGCTCGGCAAGTTCTCTTGTCTTATCAGCGACATTGATGGCATCTATGTGCCATTCTTTGTCGAGGGTATGCGCACCAAGTCTAACACTACAGTATTGCTTACAATCGATGGCATTGCCAACGAGCAACAGGCAGCCTTGTTGGTCAATCGCGACATTTATGTTCTCAAGAGCGAGTATCAGCAATTGTCTAGCGACGAGGATTGCGACGAGATGCCCATCGACTTCTTTATCGGCTTTGAGCTGTTTAACCAGGACGACGAGAAGGTTGGCACGATTGTTGATGTTGATGATTCGACCGAGAATGTCCTGTTCATCGTTGAGCTCGAGGATGGTAGCGAAGTGTCAGTCCCTGCAGCCGACGATCTTATCGAAGACCTGGATGTGGACTCTAAAGTGATTACGATGTTCCTGCCTCAAGGTCTGCTCGAGTTGTAATTTGGTTTAGTAACTGATTATAAAACAGAAATATAATTATGAAAGAATTTGACGACAATGATGCGATAAAGTTCATTCGCAACGATGTTCCCGCTGCTCAGGCTATTAGTGAAGATGACCTGTTGCTGGTTGTTGACACAATGTTTGATTACTTTGAGTCGCTCGACGACGATGCCCCCGACGAGGCATTTGACGAGGCAGCAATAGTTGCTTATGTTCAAAAACAGCTCAAGAAGGACGATGAGAACAAGGTTCCAGCCGACATGGTGCCCGCTATTGTCACAGCCGAACTCAATTACGAAGACACTCTTGACGATTAATTCCAAACTTGAATTCATGAGAATAAGAACAATATTGCCTTCTTTGTTGTGTGTTGCCGTGCTGGTCATAGGCATGTGTGCACCACAGCATGCTCAGGCAAAGAAAAAGATTGTCGACATCTACGAGCTGTCGCTCGACGACAATCTGGAGTCACCTCAACCCGAGAACGAGCGTGTGGCTGATCGCATCGTGGAGTTCCAGTATGAAGTTGCTGTGGGGCTCAAGAAGCAAAACCTCGATGTCGAGCTCATGCGCGACAATCAGGTTATTGTTGTTACATTCCCTGCAAGTCAGTTGTTTGCCCCCAACGATACCGTGCTTTCGCAGGTGGGCAAGTCGACCTTGGCTCCTATGGTCAAGTTCATTAAGAATCCAGGACTGTACAAGATGCTCTTGGTTATGCATCACGACAACACTGGTAGCGAGACTTACACCTTCAATCTGTCGCGTAGCCGTGTAAACGCAGTCTTTGACTGGATTGACGAGACCGGCAGCGTTGACTTTGTTGTGCCTTATGCTCTGGGCGACACCGATCCTCTGGTAAACAACAACTCGGTTGACAATCGCAAGCGCAACCGTCGCCTCGAGATTTATCTCGTGCCTGAGGAGAGCCTGCTCCAGCTGGCTAAGAAAGGCAAGATTGATACTAGAATCCTGAAAACAAAATAAAAAACGAAATATAACACAATGGCAAAAGAGTTAAAAAACTTAACTAAGAGAGCCGATAACTACTCTCAATGGTACAATGAACTAGTAGTAAAAGCCGATCTTGCTGAGCAGTCGGCTGTGCGTGGTTGCATGGTTATCAAGCCTTATGGCTACGCAATTTGGGAAAAGATGCAGCACGAGCTCGACAGCATGTTCAAGCAAAGTGGTGTACAAAACGCTTATTTCCCCTTGCTTATCCCCAAGTCATTCCTCAGCAAGGAAGCTGACCATGTCGAAGGCTTCGCTAAGGAGTGTGCAGTGGTAACTCACTACCGCCTCATGAACGACCCCAATGGTAAGGGTGTCGTAGTTGACCCATCAGCTCGTCTCGAGGAAGAACTCATCATTCGTCCCACTAGCGAGACTATCATTTGGAACACATATCGCAACTGGATCAACTCATATCGTGATCTCCCTCTGCTGGTTAACCAGTGGGCTAATGTATTCCGTTGGGAAATGCGTACACGCTTGTTCCTGCGTACTGCCGAGTTCTTGTGGCAAGAGGGTCACACCGCTCACGCTAGCAAGGAAGAAGCTCAAGACAAGGCTATCGAGATGCTTAACGTATATGGCGACTTCGCCGAGCGTTTCATGGCACTTCCCGTTGTTAAGGGTGTGAAGACTGCCAACGAGCGCTTCGCTGGTGCCCTTGAGACCTATACCATCGAGGCTATGATGCAAGACGGTAAGGCTCTGCAGAGTGGTACATCTCACTTCCTGGGTCAGAACTTCGCTAAGGCATTCGATGTTAAGTTCATCAACAAGGATAATCAACTCGACTATGTATGGGCAACTTCTTGGGGCGTATCTACTCGCCTTATGGGTGCTCTCATCATGACTCACAGTGATGACAACGGTCTGGTGCTGCCTCCCAAGTTGGCTCCCATCCAGGTTGTTATCGTTCCTGTTTACAAGAGCATGGAGCAACTCGAGCAAGTTAATGCAGTAGTTGATCCCATCGTTGCTAAGTTGCGTGCTATGGGCGTATCAGTTAAGTATGACAACGCCGACAATAAGCGTCCTGGCTTCAAGTTTGCCGATTACGAGCTCAAGGGTGTTCCCGTACGTCTGGTACTGGGTGCTCGCGACATTGAGGCTGGCACAGTCGAGGTTATGCGTCGCGATACACTCGAGAAGCACGTTGCTCCTCTCGAGGGCATCGAGGAGTATGTTAAGAACCTGCTCGACGAAATCCAGAACAACATCTTCACCAAGGCTCTCAACCACCGTGAGTCACTCACTTACAAGGTTGACACATGGGAAGAGTTCAAGGAGCAAATCGAGAAGGGTGGCTTCATCCTGGCTCACTGGGATGGTACTACCGAGACCGAGGAGAAGATCAAGGAAGAGACTAAGGCTACTATCCGTTGCATCCCTATGGACGCCGAGGAAGAAGAAGGCAAGTGTATCTACACTGGCAAGCCCAGCAAGCGTCGCGTAATCTTCGCTCGTAACTATTAATCAGCACTATAGTAT
>JAGHTV010000178.1 GCA_018065165.1 Candidatus Sodaliphilus fimicaballi
AGTTTATCCAGCCTCAAAAGTTGCTGGGTCTTTGCCACCTTGTAGCAGGTGCTGCTATGGTAGCATTGTTCTATATGGGTAGCCTTACCGATACCCCCGACAAGATTGCGTTCATCAGCCTTTACACCGTGAGCGTAGCATTCTACATGCCCACATTGGCATTGAGCAACACTGCCGCATTCACTATCATGAAGAATAACGGTCTTGATACAGTTAAAGACTTCCCCCCCATTCGCGTATTTGGTACAGTAGGTTTCATTGCTACAATGTGGTTTGTCAACTGTGCAACCCTCGATGGTGGAAGCTTCTTCTTTACACTAGCCGACAATGCTAACAAGTTCCAGTATACTCACTATCAGTTCCTCGTTTCAGGTCTGCTGGGCATTGCTCTGTGTGCTTATTGCTTCACTCTGCCTTCATGTCCTCTTGTTAAAAAAGAAGGCAAGCAGTCACTGGCCGAGACAATGGGTCTCAATGCTTTCAAGCTGTTTAAGACCAAGAAGATGGCCATGTTCTTCATCTTCTCTATGATGCTGGGTATGTCACTGCAGGTGACCAACGGTTTTGCAACACCATTCCTTACCAGCTTCAAGAGCGATCCCGCACTGGCCGATACATTTGCAGCTAATAACGCTACCATGCTCGTATCTCTGTCACAGGTGAGCGAGGCATTGTGCATCCTGCTCATTCCTTTCTTCCTCAAGCGTTATGGCATCAAGGTGGTTATGCTCATCGCCATGTTTGCTTGGGTATTCCGTTTCGGTTTCTTCGGTCTGGGTAGCCCTGCTATGCCCGGCGTGCTGTTGTTCGTTCTTTCATGTATCTTTTACGGTGTAGCATTCGACTTCTTCAATGTCTCGGGTGCTATGTTTGTCGACAAGGAGTGCGACTCTAACATCAAGGCATCGGCTCAAGGTCTGTTCATGCTCATGACCAACGGTCTGGGTGCAACCATCGGTACACTTGCAGCAGGTGAGATTGTAAACTCATTCTGCCAGTGGAACGAGGGTGGCTTCCTGGTAGGTGACTGGCAGAGTGCTTGGTTCATCTTCGCAGGTTTTGCACTTGTTGTAGCTGTATCATTCATGGTACTGTTCAAGTATAAACACGATCCTAGCAAAATGTAATAAACGATGCACCTGTTCTACTGTCCCGACATAGCAACAACACTCACCTTGCCCGAGGAGGAGTCGCGTCACTGCGTCAAGGTTCTTCGCCTTGTCGAGGGCGACGAAATTGACATTGTCGACGGTCAGGGAACATGGCATCATGCTCGCATCACTATGGCGCACCACAAAAGGTGCGCCGTAGAACTGGTGCAAAGCGAGGCTCGCACACCGCACTGGCCTCACAAGATTGTGGTGGGCATAGCCCCCACTAAAAACATCGACCGCATCGAGTGGATGGCCGAGAAATGCACCGAGATGGGCATTGACCGCATCATCCCACTACAGTGTCACAATAGCGAGCGTAAGGAGGTAAAGACCGAGCGCTTGCGCAAGATACTCGTTTCGGCTATGAAACAGTCGCTCAAGGCAACATTGCCCCAGTTCGATGAGATGACACCTATCATGAAGGTGATTAATATGCCCTTCGATGGCAAGCGTTTCATCTGCTACTGCGACATGTCGCTGCCACGCGACCAGCGCAAGACATTTGCACAAGAGTATCTACCCACCGAGGATGCCCTCATCCTCATAGGCCCCGAGGGGGATTTTAGCCCCGAAGAGGTATCAGCCGCCCTTGCAGCTGGGTTTATTCCCGTGACCCTGGGCGAGAGTCGCCTGCGCACCGAGACTGCGGCAGTGCAGGCAGTGGCAAGTTGCCACACAATATTGCAGCTTAACAATGGCTAAGCCTTGTTCATAACCCTTGTGGCTTGTGAACCCCAAGTGTGATAATAAAGTTTAAACCACTATATATGCA
>JAGHTV010000059.1 GCA_018065165.1 Candidatus Sodaliphilus fimicaballi
TTTGAGAGTGGCTTGACCATGATGACTGGCGAGACCGGTGCCGGCAAGTCGATTGTGCTGGGTGCATTGTCGCTCTTGCTGGGTGGCAAGGCCGATGCTCACTCGATACGTGACATCGACCACAAGACCGTCGTAGAGGCTACATTTGATATTGCTGGCTATAATTTGGCCGACTATTTCAAGGAGAACGACATCGAGTACTACGAGCACGAGTGCATTTTGCGTCGTGAGGTTAGTGCTAGTGGTCGTTCGCGAGCATTCCTCAACGATAGCCCTGTTAGCATCGGTGTGCTCAAGGACATCGCCACTCGCTTGGTCGATATCCACTCGCAGCACAGCAATATGCTCCTGGCCAAGCCGGGATTCCAACTCGAGATTCTCGACAGCATTGCTCACAACAGTGAGTTGCTTGCCGACTACACTCAGTGCTACAACGCACTGGTGCAAGTGACTAAAGAGATAAACCGACTTAAGGCCGAGTGCGAGAAAGCCAAGGCCGAAGAGGATTATATAACTTTCCAACTCGAGCAGTTCAACGAGATCAAACTCCACGAGGACGAGGATGTCGAACTGGAGGCATTGCAAAACAAGCTCAGCAATGTCAATGAACTCAAAGATGCCCTCTGGGCGGTCGACAGTGTGCTCAATTGTGAGGAAAACTCGCTAATTGAGCAACTCAAGACAGTTCAGCAGCGCCTCTCATATACCGAAGGGGTGATGGAGGAGACGCAAGGTATGGCCGAGCGTGTAAACTCTGCCATTATCGACCTCAAGGACATCGCAATGAGCGTGTCTCAGGCACAGGAGTCGCTCAACCTTGACCCTGCCGAGCTTGACCGTGTCAATGAGCGTCTCGACACCATCTACAACCTAGAGCGTAAGCACAGTGTTGACAGCGTCAATGCGTTGCTCGAGATTCAACAGTCGTTCCAGCAACGACTCGATGCTATCGAGAGTGGCGACGAGCAGGTAGAATTGAAAGAGAAGGAGCGAGCATCGCTAGAGAAACAAGCAATGCAGCTTGCTGGTGAGTTGAGCGACAAGCGTAAGAAGGCTGCTGCATCATTCATCGCCCAATTCAAGCCTCTTGCTACAAGTTTGGGCCTCAAGAATGTGGCTTTTGAGATAGCTTTCAACACTACAGCACTTTCAGCAACTGGTACCGATGCTGTAGAGTTCATGATGGCATTCAATAAGAACCAGGCCCTTATGCCTGTCAAGGACACAGCGTCGGGTGGCGAGATTTCTCGCGTCATGCTATGCATCAAGTCAATAGTGGCTCGCGACATGAACTTGCCCACAATCATCTTTGATGAGGTTGACACTGGCGTCTCGGGTGACATTGCCTCGATGATAGGCGAGATGATGAACGACATAGCCCAGACTATTCAGGTTATGGCCATCACTCACTTGCCTCAGGTTGCCGCTTGTGCAAGCGACCACAAGAAGGTGTACAAGACCGACAACGAGCAAGGTACCGTCACTAGTGTCATCACGCTCAATAGTGAGGAGCATGTTATGGAAATTGCTCGCATGCTTAGCGGTAAGGACCTTGACGAGGCTGCAATCAACAATGCAAAGTCTCTCATAAAACAAAGTACTAAGAGATGATAGAGAAAAACGAATATATTTTCGGCTTGCGTCCCGTTATCGAGGCCATTGAAGCTGGAAAAGAAATAGATAAGCTGCTGGTCAAGAAGGACCTGAGCGGTGATTTGAGCAAGGAATTGCTCGATGTTGCCCGCTCACATGGTGTACTGGTGCAACGTGTGCCGGTTCAACGCATTGACCGCATTACTCGCAAGAATCATCAGGGTGTGCTTGCCATACTCTCGGCAGTCACTTATTACAGCCTTGATACTCTTGTTCCACAGCTCTACGAGGAAGGTGTCAATCCCTTTGTCGTAGTGCTCGATGGCGTTACCGATGTGCGCAACTTTGGTGCCATTGCCCGCACCTGTGAGTGTGCTGGTGTCAACGCTATTATCATCCCCGAACGCAACAGCGTGAGCGTCAATGCCGACGCTGTCAAGACTTCGGCCGGTGCCCTCAATTATATTCCCGTGTGCCGTGAGCACAATCTCGTAGGAGCAGTCAAGTTCTTGCGTGATAGCGGTTATAAGATTGTGGGTACTAGCGACAAGAACTCAAGTAACTACACACAGTGTGACTACACACAGCCCGTTGCTCTGGTGCTGGGCTCTGAGGATACAGGTATCTCGCCCGAGGTGATGAAACTGTGTGACAATCGTGTGGTCATTCCCGAGTTTGGTCAAATCAATTCACTCAATGTATCGGTGGCTGCTGGTGATGATCTATGAGGTCGTTCGTCAGCGTCTCAACGATGCTCAGAGTGTAATGTGATCAGGTTGAGTTCCACAGGCTCAACCATTAAATTTTGATAAACAATAAAACAACAAATATATGATTAATCGTGTTCTTATTAGGGTTAAGGTAGTGCAAGCACTATACAGCTATATGCTTACACGCCCCGACCGCACCTATGAGCAGGCCAAGAATGAGTTGCAGGCGAGCTTTGAGAAATCTTACGAGCTCTACATGTACTTGCTCAAGCTCATCATTGAGCTTACCGACCTGCAAGACCGTGCTCTCGACGATGCACGCAACAAGTATCTGCCAACCGAGGAGGATTTGAATCCTAATACTCGCTTCGTTGACAACTGGTTAGTAAAGCAACTTCGTGAAAACGAGATTATCAACGAGTTCTTCGATGATAAGCTCGTGAGCTGGCAAGACGAGATCATCTTCAAGCGTCTCACGCTCGACAAGATTCTCAACAGCGATGCTTACAAGGAGTATATGGCTTATGAGAAGACCGACAACGCTACCGACTGCGAGGTATGGAAGCAATTGCTCAAGCAGGTCATTCTCAACGACGAGGATGTTGTCGAGAAGCTCGAGACAATGTCTCTGTTCTGGAGCGTTGAGGACCTCGACACTATGGGCCAGTTTGTAATCAAGACTATCCGTCGCTTCCAGGAAGGCAACGATGCTCCCATCATGCCCATGTACAAGGACGAGGAGGATAGCGAGTTTGGCGAGAAACTTTTCAAGACCACTGTACAGATTATGGATGAGAACAACATTCTCATCGACTCGTTTATCAAGAGTGAGCGTTGGGACAAGAATCGCGTTGCTCTCATGGATCGCATCATCATGTGCGTGGCTGTAACTGAGCTGAAGAGCTTCCCCACAATTCCCACCAATGTTACGCTCAATGAGTACATCGAACTTGCCAAGGAGTTCAGTACCCCCAACAGTGGCCAGTTTGTTAACGGTATCCTTAATGCGGTTGTCAAGAACCTGCGTGAGCGTGGCATCGTAACAAAACCATAAATCAAGATTATTAATTTCAAAACTTAAGATACAATGTTAAATTCAATTTTACTGCAAGCTGCTGGTGGACAACAGAGTGGCTGGGGTTCAATCATCATGATTGTAGCTCTTATCGCGATTTTCTACTTCTTTATGATTCGTCCTCAATCACAGCGTCAAAAGAAGATTAACGAGTTCCGCAAGGGTCTGTCTAAGGGTGATCACGTGATGACTGCTGGTGGTATCTATGGCCGCATCAAGGACATCAAGGAAACCGTTGTTCTCTTGCAAATCGCTGAAGGCGTAACCATTAAGATTGACAAGTCTATGATCTATCAGTCGGCTCAAGACATTGCTGAGACTGCTGGTGATCCTCAAAATAAAGACTAATTATAGTGGTATCATTCAAGGGCATATTAGAAAAAGTTAAGGGGATAAAGTTTGAGCGTCCTAGGTCAAACTCGGTAATCCTGTACCTGTTCTTTGTGGTGATTTCATCAATTCTTTGGTGTTTCCTCACATTCAACAGTAGCGTGACTGTCGACATGGAGGTTCCCGTTGTCGTCTCTGGTAAGCCCACCAATGTGCGTTTCCTTTCACAGGTACCTGATACTATTACGGTCAATGTGACCAATCGTGGCACCTATTTCTTGAAGTATCTTTTCTTGTCATCGCCCAAGCTCGAACTTAGGTTCAATGACTATTGCGATGGCAATGGTGTATTCAAGGTTGATGGTGTTAACCTCAAGAAGGCTCTTAGTCGCATTCTTGCCCGCAATAGTATTAACTCCGTATTGCCCGATAATATCACGGCTCGATATACCGACCAGCCTGGCAAACTGGTTCCTGTAGTCCTCGATATGGATGTGGAACCTGCACGCATGTATGCCCTCACGGGTATAATTGAGCGTAGTCAAGACTCCGTTCTTGTCTATGGCGACAATAAGACTCTCAAGGGTATTACCGAGGTATACAGTTATCATGTGAGCGAGACCAATCTTACCGATACCCTGCGTCGCAAGGTTACCATCGCACCAGTCAAGGGTGTTGTGGTTGAACCTCGCACCATCGAGGTTATGATTCCTGTTGAGAAACTTGTAACTAAGACTCAAAAGGTTCAAGTCTCGGTGCGTAATACTCCTAGCGATGTCAAGGTTGTCGTTTTCCCGTCTAAGGTTGATGTTTCCTTCCGTGTTCCCACAAGTTACTTCAAGAATAACACTCAGGAAATCACTGCAGTTGTCGATTACAACTCAATCAACCTCAAGACTCCTGGCAACAAGGTTCCGTTGCTCATAGGCGAGGTTCCCGGTGCCTATGAGGATGTACACTTGTCACTCGACAGTGTTGAGTACATTATCGAACGCCAATAATGAAACTGGTAGCGATTACAGGT
>JAGHTV010000443.1 GCA_018065165.1 Candidatus Sodaliphilus fimicaballi
GTTACTGTTATGAATATATATTGCAAATACACCCGTGAGTACATCAAGGTTAATGGTGGCGACACCCTCCTTGGCGTGCTTAAAACCATAGAAAACCGTATAGACATGCACCCCTTGTGTGCAATGGTCAACAATAGAAACGAGGACTTGGCATATCCCGTGTATGGCCCCCGCCAAGTAGAATATATCGACTATACACATCCTGCAGGAGCTCGTGCCTATGTGCGCTCGCTGTGCATGGTGCTGTACAAAGCCATCAACGACCTGTATCCCGGTAAGCGCCTGCGCATTGAGCACTCGCTCTCGGGCGGATATTACTGCCGCATCAAGCACGACCACACTATCCTCACTCCTGAAGTTATTGCCGGCATCAAGGCTCGCATGCAGCAGATAGTTGACGAGGACATCAGGTTTGTGCGCCACGAGCGTCTCACCGAGGATGTGAAGCAGATGTTTGCCGAGCAAGGTCTCAACGACAAGGTGCGCCTGCTCTCTACTAGCGACGATATATACACTGTGTACTATCAGCTTGGCGACATAGCCGACAGCTTCTACGGTCCGCTCGTGCCCAGCACTGGTTACCTCAAGGTGTTTGACCTGCATCCCTACGAGCAGGGTATGATACTGCTCGTACCCGACGCTAATAATCCTGCCGAGTCAGCACAAGCAGTGAAGCAGCCCAAGATGTTCAAGGCATTTACCGACTATGTTAAATTTAACGATATCATAGGCATTGACGATGTGGGACTGCTCAACGAGGCAATCAACTCCAAGAAAGCATCGCTGCTCATCAATGTGGCTGAGGCTTTGCACAATAAGATGTTTGCAGGCTTTGCCCATGAGATTGCCCAACGCTACAAGCAGGGTGGGGCACGCGTGGTGCTCATTGCCGGTCCATCGTCGAGCGGCAAGACTACATCGAGCAAGCGTCTTGCCATTCAGCTTGTGACAAACTATATCATTCCCAAGGTTATTGAGCTTGACAACTACTTCGTCAACCGCGACCAGACTCCGCTCGACGAGAATGGCGAGTATGACTTTGAGTCGCTCTACGCTCTCGACCTGGAGCAGTTCAACAATGACCTTACCGACCTGCTCGCAGGTAAGGAGGTTGCAATGCCCACCTACAACTTTGAGCGCGGCTGTCGCGAGTATCGTGGCAACACCCTCAAGCTCGAAGAAAACAACATATTGCTCATTGAGGGCATTCATGGCCTCAATCCCGAGCTCACCAAGCAGATACCCGACGAGCAGAAGTTCCGCCTGTTTGTAAGTGCTCTCACTACACTCAACATCGACGACCACAACTGGATTCCCGCCAGCGACAACCGCTTGCTGCGCCGTATAGTACGTGACAGCAAGTATCGTGGCTGTGATGCCCTGAGCACCATAGCTCGCTGGGCAAGTGTGCGCCGTGGTGAGGAGAAGTGGATTAATCCCTATCAGGAGAATGCTGATGCTACGTTCAACTCGTCGCTCCTCTTTGAACTTGCGGTGATGAAGAACTATGCCGAGCCCGTGCTGCGTCGCGTCCCGGCCAACGTGCCCGAGTATGCCGAGGCATATCGTCTGCTCAAGTTCCTGAGTTACTTCGAACCCCTTGAGGAGAAGGATATACCCCACACAAGTCTCCTGCGCGAGTTCCTGGGCGGCTCAAGCTTTGTGTATTAGGAACTTGATGCATTTCGGAGTAGGCTTTGCCTTACAGGAACGATTGCTGTACACCCTTTTAAGAACTAATGAAAAGTTAGAAAACAACCTAATTCCGTCCGAATGTATATCTAAAACCATAGATTTGGACAAAAATAGACTTAATTTTGTCCAAATGTGGGTATAAAACTATAGATTTGGATAAAAATGCTTGGTTGTAAAGAATATTAGTACTAAATTTGCCATAGATAAATTGATATAAGATATGGAGAAGTTAGTAGGTCGAAAACGTGAGTGTACCGAGTTAACATGGGCAATGGAATCGGACCGCTCAGAGTTTGTTGTTCTATACGGACGTAGGCGCGTTGGAAAGACGTTTCTTATCCGCAGTTATTTCAACAACAAATATAGTTTTCATTTCGTTGGAGCGCACAAGCAGTCTAGACAACAGCAGTTGCTTAATTTTAAGGATGCCCTAGACGAGTTTTCGGGAATAGATAATCCTGTTCCTGATAGTTGGCGCGCCGCGTTTAAGCAGTTGGCAATGCTCCTTGATAACTGTCCTGACCAACGCAAGGTAGTTTTCTTTGATGAGATGCCATGGATGGAGACTCACGGAGGTGGTTTTGTGGAGGAGTTGGAATATTTTTGGGCGAGTTGGGTACAAAATCGAGATGATATAGTATTTATTGCTTGTGGTAGTGCAACTAGTTGGATGAAAGAAAAACTTGAGGATAATCAAGGAGGGTTGCATAATCGCATCACGCATCGCATCTATTTGCGTCCATTCTATTTGGGAGAATGTCGAGAATACCTTTTAAACCATGGGTTTGAATGGAGTGAATACCAGATCATGCAATGTTATATGATTTTGGGAGGAGTGCCTTATTATTGGAGTTTGTTACAGTCTCGACTAAGCTTGCCAGAGAACATAGATAATCTTATCTTTAGGCGTGGTGGCAGTTTGTGCAATGAGTTTAATGAGTCGTATAATGCCTTGTTCAATAAGGCTGATCGTTATATTGAAATAGTGCGATTTCTTGCGAACAAACGAGATGGTTGTTCGCGGTATGATTTTGAACTCGGTACAGGGCTTATTGGAGGAGGACTAACTAAGATTCTTGATAATCTCGAGCGCTGTGACTTCATAATGTCGCATTCGCATTTTGGGAATAAGTCAAAAATGACACTGTATCGATTATCAGATTTCTATAGTATTTTCTATTTTAGATACATAGAAAATAATAAGACAAAAGATGAACAATACTGGCAACATCATTTTTCAAGCCGTGATGTAGAGTCTTGGCAGGGATTCTCATTTGAACAGTTGTGTTTGCAGCATTTATTACATATCAAGGTTGGCCTTGGGATAGCGGGAATTGCAACTGAAGCATCGGCATGGAGATGTATTGCTAATAAAACCGAACAGCAAGCAGGAGCACAAATTGATTTAGTAATAAAAAGGGCCGATGGCATGACTCATTTGGTGGAAATGAAATTTGCGCAAGGGCCATATACTATAACTAAGCAGTATGAGCAACATATGCTAGAACGAAAGAATTTGTTTGCCGATAAAACTGGTAGTAGAAACAGTGTAATTACATTTATAACTCCATATGGAGTAAAACGTAATATGCATTCTGGTTTTGTACATAGCGAGATATCTGTAGAGGACTTGTTTACAACGGTATCACGCTTTGAATGATTTAGAAAAATACCATTAATTTTGTCCAAATGTGGGTCTAAAACTATAGATTTGGATAAAAATCAAAATCATAACAACGATGAAAAAATTACTTCTCATAGATGCTTATGCGATGATATTCAGGGCGTTTTATGCCATGATACGCAATCCTCGCATCACCTCTAAAGGCATTGACACAAGTGCGATATTTGGCTTTGTCAATATCCTTCAGGACTTGCTCAAGCGTGAGCAGCCCAGCCACATCGCCGTTTGCTTTGACCCCGGTGGCAAGACCTTCCGTCACGAGGCCTACCCCGAGTATAAGGCTAATCGCAGTGAGACGCCCGAGGGCATCCTCATAGCCGTGCCTTACATCAAGCGCATACTCGAGGCCTACCACATACCTGTAATCGTCGTGCCTGGATATGAGGCCGACGATGTGATAGGCACGCTGGCCCATAAGGCTCAGGAGCACGACTTTGACACCTACATGGTCACTGGCGACAAAGACTTTGCACAGCTCGTAACACCGCGTGTCAAGGTGTACAATCCCGGCAAGGGCGAGATACTGGGCGTGGACGAGGTGAATGAGAAGTATGGCCTCACATCGCCCCTGCAGGTCATCGATATGCTGGCCTTGATGGGCGATAGTGCCGACAACATTCCCGGTTGCCCCGGCGTAGGTCCCAAGACTGCCGAGAAACTCATCGCTCAGTATGGCAGCGTTGAGAACCTCATTGAGCACAGCAGCGAACTCAAGGGCGCGATCAAGTTCAAGGTGGAGAGCAATATAGAGCAAATC
>JAGHTV010000320.1 GCA_018065165.1 Candidatus Sodaliphilus fimicaballi
CCCATTAGCGACCTTTACGCACTCGAAGCAGTGCGACTATTATACAAGTATCTGCCTGTAGCTGTTAAGGATGGCAACAACCTGTGGGCTCGCACCAAGGTTGCCTGGGCTAGCACACTGGCAGGTATGGTCGAGAGCACAAGCGGCTGCACTGGCGAGCACGCTATGGAGCACGCGTTGAGCGCTCTGCACCCCGAGTTGCCTCACGGCGCTGGTCTCATCGCTCTGTCGAAGGCTTACTTCAAGACATTCAAGAACGACACCATGAAGCGCTACATGAAGATGGCCGAGAAGATGACACAGCGCAAAGCTGCTCGTCCCGGCGACTTCCTCGACGCTCTGGCTATCATGAAGCGCGAGTGTAATGTCGACAACATCAAGCTGAGCGAGTATGGCTTCACTATGGCCGACGTCGACGCTCTGGCCGACAATGCTATCGCTACCGGCAGCGCTATGCTCGATGGCGATCCTCGCTTCCTCAACCGTGAGGAAATCATCAACATCTTTGTTGATACTCTCAAGGAAGACTAATCGTAAACGCATACAGCAGTGGGGACGGTATCACCATATACCGGCCCCACTTTATATATTAAAGACAGTATCACTAAATTTAATGCAGCATGAAAACTAACGAAATCGACACTCTGAATTTTCAGGACATTCCTGCTATAGCCCAGAGTATGAAGTACTATGACGATGCACTCTACTTTGGCGACAATATGACCGATATCCCCAATATCGGGCAGGGATGCCGCATCAACTTTGTTGTTCTAGTCTTTTGCATCAGCGGTAAGATGACGGTAGTGCTCAATGATGTTGAGTTCCACCTCACACGCAACGATGCCATGTTTATCGATGCCAATACTGTTGTGGCAGCTCGTAGAGACTCGCAAGACCTCAACTTCAAGATGTGCGCCATCAACATGGGCATGCGCTACTCGCTCATCAACAAGACCCTCTTTGATGCCATCATCAACCTGCAGGAGCAGCCTGTCGTACATTTTTCCGACGAGGAAATCGGCCTTGTCGAGAAGTACTATGAGTTGGCCAACTTCAAGATGATGCATCCTCACTTCTGTGCCAACAAGGAGTCGATGGACAACCTGCTGCGTGCATTTGCTATTGACTTGCTTTACAGCATCAACCAGCACACGCAACCCTCCGACACCATCTTGCGTCAGGGCGACAAGCTGTATCGCAACTTTGTGTACCTGGTGCAGAGCAACACCGACGGCAAGCGCAGTGTCAAGTCCTTTGCCGACGAACTGTGCGTGTCGCCCAAGTATCTCACCAGCGTGTGCCGTCAGTACTCGGGACGCACGGCCAATGATATTATTACCGAGGGTATGGTGGGACGCATCATGCAGCTGCTCAACTACAGCGATATGAGCGTGAAGGAGATAGCCACGGCTCTCAACTTTGAGAACCTGTCATTCTTTGGCAAATATGTGAAGAAGCACTTGGGGCAGTCGCCCAACAACTACCGTAAAGCTCACAAATACGGTCTTTAGTCCTTTATCGTGACTTTCATCAGGTGGGCCAGGTCACTCCAGTAGCGGGGATAAGACTTGGCCACTACATTAGCATCGTTGATGACGATGCCAGGGTGTCGTGTGGCTGCCAGTGCCATGCTCATGGCCACGCGGTGGTCCTTGTAGGTGTCTATAGGCTTAATGTCGTCAATGGGTGTGTAATTGCCGTCGTAGGTGATGGTGTTGTCATCGGGACTTAGCATGATGTAGCCCACCTTGGCAAGCTCGGCCTGCATGGTGGCAATGCGGTCGCTCTCCTTGATGCGCAGTGTGCTCACGCCTGTGATGACAAACGGCTTGCGCATGAGGCACAGGGCTGTGGCTATGGTGGGAACGATGTCGGGGGTAGATGCCATGTCGATGGCTACATCGCCACTCGCGGGTGTAGTGGCACCTAGCTGCAGGTTGCCGTCCTCGTTCCAGTGTGTGGTCACTCCCAGCATGTTGCACATGTCCATTATGGCGCTATCGCCTTGCAGGCTGTTGTCACTCAGGCCTTGCAGTGTTATGCTCGACTCGGGCATGAGGGCTTGCAGTGCAAACCAGTAGCTTGCAGCGCTCCAGTCGGCCTCGATGGTGGCTCCCTCGGGCATCTGGTACTCGCCGGCATTCACCTTGATGGTGCGTAGCGATGGTGCGGCGTCAATCGTGATGCCAAAGCGTTGCATCAGGCCCAGGGTCATCTCAATGTAGGGTCGTGACGATATCTTGCCGGTAAGGTTGAGTGTGCAGCCTCCTGTCACGGGAGCCGTGAGCAGCAGGGCTGTGACATATTGTGAACTCAAGCTGCCGTCGATGGTCACATTACTGTCGTTGAAGCGTGTGCCTGTGATGCGCAGTGGGGGGTAACCCTCGTTCATTGTGTACTCGATGATTGCACCACGCTGGCGCAGGGCGTCCACAAGGTCGCCTATGGGTCGCTGGCGCATACGCTCGGTGCCGTCGATGGTCACCGTGCGGCCCTCGCGGGTGGCAAAATAGGCCGTAAGAAACCGCATCGCTGTGCCTGCTGCGCCCACGTTGATGTCGCTTGAGGTGCCGGCAAGTGCTGCACGCATCACGTCAATGTCGTCGCATGTGGCAGTGACCTTGAGCAGCTGCGGATTGCGACTCAATGCATTGATAATGAGCATGCGCGTGGCTATGCTCTTGCTCGTGGGCAGCGTTACGGTGATGTTGGCGCTGGCGGGTGCGGTTATCTTGATGTCCATTTTTTTCTTTTTTTCTAGGCCATCTTGGCTATCTATTTTTTCTAGGAGTTCTTTTAGGGGACGCATCACAAAGTCTCGCTCGTGCATACGAGGGTGGGGTACGGTAAGCTCGGGGGTGTTGATGACGAGGTCGCCGGCGAGGATGATGTCTATATCCACGAGGCGGTCAACATAGTTGCCCTCGTTGTCGCGGTGCGACTTGCTGCCCAGCTTGCGTTCAATCGCTTGGCAGTGGTGCAGCATCTCCAGCGGCGTCAGGTCGCTCTCAAG
>JAGHTV010000344.1 GCA_018065165.1 Candidatus Sodaliphilus fimicaballi
ACATCAACCCCTTCACATTTGCAGGTACCGTAAAGGACAACGCTGGCAACAGTGCAAAAATCAGCGTCCTTAATGCTGGTTACAGCAGCAACAAGGTGACCATCTACAACGACCGTTACTATGGCAGTACAAGTCAGAATGCCGTGGGTACTTGCGTCACTGCAAAGGTTGCCGATGGTTACAAGTTTACAACAACAGGCGATGTCAAGCTTATCGTTACTGGTGCCCCCGAGGAGACTGCCGATGCTACAATCCCCGATGGCGAACTCGTTCTCTTTGGTCACGGTACAGCTGCCGCTTTCACAAAGGCTCTCAAACCTGGCGACGAAGTTACCGTTAACCTCACCTGGACCTTTAACGGCGTGAGCGTTAAGCCCGAGACCATCATTTCAGGTAACCCCAAGATTCTTGAAAATGGCGTAGTCCTCGACAGCGAGGCCGATCGTGGCGATGCCAACACACTCCAGCCTCGTGCTTCAGTAGGCTACAGCGACGGTGGCAACAAGGCCTACTTCTGCGTTGTTGACGGTCGTAGCACATTGTCGAGCGGCGTTCGCACCAAGGCCTTGGCCGACATTATGCGCTACTTTGGCGCTACCGAGGCTATGAATGTTGACGGTGGTGGTTCGGCTGTTCTATATACCAGCACATTGGGCATACGCAACAAGCCCAGCGATGGTTCGGAGCGTGCCGACGGCAATGGATTCTACTGTGTGAGCAGTGCCCCCGACGACTCGGTTATCGCTGAGATTCGCCTTATCGACTACAAGCTCAACACTCCCAAGTATGGTCTTTACACTCCCAAGTTCTATGGCTATAACCAGTATGGCATGCTCATAGACCAGGATGTTAAGGGTGTTAAACTGTCTTGCCCTGAGGGTATTGGCCACATCAAGAACGATACAACATTCTACGGTGACGGTCAAGGTAAAGATATGCTCACAGCCATTTATGGCGACATCACAGTATCAAAGGAGATGTTTGTAGGAGCTAGCGTCGATGCTGTAAAGATTAAGTATGACTCGATTATTACCGACGGCTATCGCAACTATCCTGTTGATGTTGAGAGCATGGTGATGGAAACCGTGATGCCCATTGACCCCGCTGCTCTTGAATGGACCTCTACCGATCCTTCAATTGTCGAGGTGGGTGCTAATACGGGTATTCTCAAGGGTGTTAAAGATGGTAGCGCTCTAGTTATAGGTACACTTAATGGGGTTAGTGATACCATCAAGATTGTTGTTGAGAAACCCACTGCCCATGTGATGCCCATTGACCCGGGTATTGATGTTAGCACATGGAAGTTTACCCAGGCTGGTGGTAAAGATGCAGTCATCACTGCAGTTGGCGATGGATTTACCTATGAATACACTGGTTCGTCGAGTCGTGCTCCCAAGTTGACCATGTCAAAGGACTTTGACTTGTGGTCGCTGCCCGACACCTTGCGTGTACGCGTTAATCCCGGAGAGGCTCCCGTAAAGAGTCTTGTATTTGGCTTGCGTTCTAATGGCAGTGGAATCAACTATCAGACTGTTACCCCCGACGAGGTTAAGCCTAATACCGAGGTCGTATTTGATGTTCCAATGAACTCATGGCTCAATACAGAGATAATGGGCAATTATCCTATTCATCTATCTAGTATCCAGGTAGGTATGGGTTCGTCAGCAACAGGCCAAAAGTATATGATTCAGTTCCTGGGACTTGAAACTGTATACAATTGCATTCCTGGTGATACACCTGGTGTTAAGGGCGATGTTAATGGTGACGGCGTTGTTGACATTGCCGATGTCAATGCTGCTATCGACATGATTCTGGGTCTGCAGGCACATAAGCCTGTAGCCGATGTCAATGGCGACGGCACAGTCGACGTGGCCGACATGAACGCAATCATCAACATCATTTTAGGACTGTAATCTTCAGTTTTATCTGTGGCTTGATTAAACTAAAAGTTCACATCGCGCTGGTATTATGGCTAGCGCGATGTTTTTTTGTGACGATTTTTACTCTAATCTATTAAAATTCTTTGAGTTTCATGCTTGGATTTCGTTAGATATGTTGTAACTTTGCACATTGGTATATACGCACGCGTGTGATGCCACGATTTTTAGACAATAAAAAACACTATAACAATGCAAGATATTATTAGCGAAACCCCTAGCACGCAAGTTGCTCCGGTCAAGTCAACAACCAAGAAATTGCCGATTAGAGCCTATTTTATGGCATGTGCCCGCAATTGGTATTGGTTCCTTATTTCGATTATTGCATGTGGTTGTATTGCCTTCCTCTATAGTAA
>JAGHTV010000225.1 GCA_018065165.1 Candidatus Sodaliphilus fimicaballi
ACTTCTTGAAGCTGAACTCAAGTCCCAACGAGAAGAGCAGCACGATGATACCTATCTGTGCCCAGAAGTCGATATTCTCGGCAACGGCCACACTGGGCATAAGCGAGAACTGCGGACTTACCAAGAAACCTGCAACTATGTAACCAAGCACAACAGGTTGCTTGAGTTTCTTGAACAACACGGTAACCACAGCACCTATCACAAGGATAAGCGCCAGGTCGCTAATGAGACTATGTATTGCTTCTTCTCCCATAGGGGTGGTAAAGTTTATTGTTTATAATTTAACCGTCGTAAAAACGACGGGCACACTGCCAACTTGAGCTAACGCTCAAGGAACAGTAGCTGCCAGGTTTTCGTTTTCGTTTTCGTAGCCCCAAAGGGGCGATTTCGTAGCGAAGCGTTTGCGTCAGCGTTTTCGTTTTAGTAGCGAGCAACGCGAGCGATTTCGTAGGCCGCAGGCCGTTTCGTTAATTACTACGCCACAGCGAGGCGATTTTACGCTTGATAGCTAGGACGTTGCCTAGTGTTATGAGCGACATTATCACTGCACCCACGAGTATCGAGATTGCCACGCCCGAGCCTCCGGTACCAAACACGCGGAGCATACCCATGTAGTAGCTGCGGCCCACCAGCATCAGTATCACAGCGAGCAGCAGCACACTGGCATTGATGGCTACCACCATACCCATGTAAGGCTTAGACACCTCGGCAGGCGAGTAACCCAGCATGAGCAGATCTTGTAGCTTGCGGGTGTTCTTTTGCAACAGCAGGTATATGCTGAGCATGAGCACGAAAAACGACAGCAGGCTGATGATGATGCCCACAAACACCACTATACCTATGATGAGCGTGAGGAAGTAGTTGGCCTTGCTCGACGACATCTTGTCGCCTGCCACATCGTAGTGGTGTTCCTTCATGTAGTCTTCAATCTTCACATCGCCCGGGCTGTTGACCTCAACGATGAGTCGCAACGGCTGCTGATTGCCACCAGCTCCGTAGCGTTCGTTGGCCCAACTCATGAATTCCTCGGGCACGATTACGGTGTTGAGACGGTTAGAGAATCCCACGATGCGACCGGGCAGCACCTCGTTCATGCCACGGCCCGAGATTGAGAACGACAAGGGTATCTTGCCCATCTGGCTCTCGCTTATCTGGGGCAGGCCTTGTGTGGCGGCAAAACCGAAGTTGTACAACGAAATATAGTCACGCGACACGATCACAGGCACCTCGGGGTGCGAGGGCGAGAATTCCCACTGTGCATCGTTCACATCGATGAAGTCGCTGGGGATTGACTCAAAGAAGAACTGAGTGCGCATAGCCTTGTCGGCACTCAGGCCCATAGTGGCATACACGGCAAACTCGCTGTTGGCGAAACGGCCCACCTTGCGGCACCAGGGCTGCGACTCGATGTCGTTAATGTCGGCCTCGCTAAACTCGCCAGCGTTGCCCAGCATGGCGCCCACGCCTGTCACATTCTTTGTTATAACGAGGTAGTCCTTGCTGATGAAGCTCTCCTCGTCGTTAAACACAGGCTTCACATCCTCATAGAACTGAACGGCCAGTATCACGATGGTGAGGCCCACCAGATTAGCGATAGAAAAACCTATCAGTTGCGATGCACTGATGTGCTTGCGCAACAGTTTCCATATCAAGTTCATAGCTTCAGTTCTTTATCAATGTTAATCATTACATTGTTGCCCACCGATGTGGCAATTACGCCAGCCCCCAGATGCTGAGCCTCCTCGGTCACCAGGCGTGCAACAATGCGGTTATTAGTCTCGTCGAGGTGGCTCACGGGCTCGTCCAGCAGGATGAAGTCGGCAGGCTGGCACAGTGTGCGCACGATAGCCACACGTTGCTGCTGACCTATCGACAGCTTGGCCACGGGACTATTGGCCTTCTCGGGAATGCCCAGGGCCTCGAGCAGGTCCATAATCTGCTTGTGAGTCTTGTGGTTAGTGAGCTGATTCTTGAGCTGGATGTTCTCCAGGGCAGTGAGCTCGGGGAAGAGTCGCAACTCTTGCGGCAGGTAAGCAATGGCGTTGCGTCGCACCTGGCACCACTCGGCCACGGTGAGCGAGTTCACATCGCGACCGTCGTGCAACAGCGATCCGCTGAAGTCGTTGCGGTAGCCATATATATAGCTGCACAGCGACGACTTGCCGGTGCCGCTCTCGGCAGTGATGAGGTAGTTGTGGCCTCGCTCAAAGGTTACGTTGCGCAACCACACCTCGCTACCAGTGTCTTCGCGACCGGCAAACACAGCCGGCAGCATGTTTATGAGTTCTATCTTGTTCATGGTTTGGGCATGTGATCAATGATGATGCGAGCGCCAGGCTCGAGAGCACGCAATATGGCAATCATGTTGGGCTCGCTCACGGCTACACAACCAGCAGTCGAGGGCTTGGGACCGGTGCAGTGGAAGAACAGGGCCGAACCCTTGCCCAGCACGCACTCCTTGTTGTAGTCGTAGAAGAAACCGTAGTTGTACTCGGGGGTGTACTCAATCATGTGCTCGCCCTTGCAGTCGTGCTTCACCTCGCGCACATCGATGATGCGGTTGTAGGCTATGGGCTCGGCACAGCAGTAGGTTGTCTCTACCACATCGATGTAGGGCAACGATGTGCCGGGGTTATTCTTGATGCCATAGGCCACGGTTATCTCATAGTCGCCAGTGGGTGTACGGCGGTCGCCCTCACGCACCTTGTCGATGCCATTGGTTCCCACATTGCCGTCGCACGACAGAGTCTCGGTCCACACCACC
>JAGHTV010000294.1 GCA_018065165.1 Candidatus Sodaliphilus fimicaballi
TCTATCCACTCTAACGCTGCTACCGACGGCTCAACTGCCAACTATCCCCTGTACCTCTACCGCGGCCAGGACAAGCCTGCAAGCGGTGACTATGAGCACAACGAGGGTAGCTACGAGATGTGTGACGCTGGCTGGGACGCTCGCTACATGACCGAGATTGACCCCAACTCTTACTACAGCCGCACAAATAAGAACATCCGTGGTGACTGGAACTTCTACGGTTCTACCTACGAGACCACTACTAGCAAGGGTACATTCACTGGCTACCTGGGCGTTCTGCGCCACGGTACTCCCGGTTACCTGGTAGAGGGTTACTTCCACACCTACCAGCCCGCACGCCACCGTGCCCTCAACATGGACTACTGCCATCAGGAAGGTATCCGTGAGGCACGCGGTCTGTGCTCTTACTTCGGTCTCAACCCCGAGAAGACTGGTTACATCATGGGTCTGTTAAGGATCTTCACAACAAGATCGTTAACGCCCTGTACAAGTACAACCCCGGTACCGACGACCAGTGGCTGCCCCTCAACGGCGCTGTTGTAACGCTGAAGAAGAACGGCCAGGCTGTTGCTACTTACACCTGCGACCAGAACTACAATGGTGTATTCGTATTTGAAGACCTGGAGCCCGGTGAGTACACACTCGCAGCTTCTTGCGAGGGCTACAAGGACATCTTCGAGGAGATGCCCATCACAGTTAAGGCCAACGAGACCAGCTACGCACAGCTGCACCTCGAGGACGTTAACTACCAGCCCGAGGTTATCACTTATGAGAACTATCCCGATCCCGACCAGCCCAGCTACCTGAAGGTTGCTCCCGCTTACAACTTCACTCAGGACGAGGGTACACAGTTCGAGATCCCCGGTACTATCAAGCGCGCAATCGTTCGCGGCGACAGCACCGTTGTTCTTACTGGCAACCAGGGCACTCCCGCTCTTTACCTCATCAACAACAAGACTAAGACTCTCGTTAAGGAACTTAGCATCAACGGTATCGCTCCTGCTGAGCCCAACAACGCAGGTTTCTACAGCCGCCTCAACGACATCGCCTTCACAGCCGATGGCCAGCTCGTGGGTGTAAACAGCGTACGTTGCCAGTATGGTCCCGATCAGGTTGACGCAGGTTACGCTCGTGGTACAGTTCGCTTCTTCAAGTGGGCTAACTTCGATGCAGATCCCGTTGAATGGGTAACTACTCAGAGCTCTGCTAACTTCTACCGCGCTGACATGGGTGCTACCCTGGCTAGCAGCGGTGAGGCTAAGGACTGCGAGGTTGTAACCACTGGTGTTACAAACGGTACTTCACGCGCCGTTCGCTTCCTCATTCTCAATGTAAACGACAACGAGGTTGTTGCTTCTCGTTTCACCGAGAAGACTCTCTCGGCCGACGGTACATTCACACTGGTTAAGCAAGGTGATGACATCCAGCTCAACGTATCTCCCCTCGATGACCACCGCTACGTGCTCAACGGCAGCAAGTGCGCTCCCTTCGAGTTCGAACCCGCTCCCCAGCAGAACACTGACAGCGAGGTAACCGGTACTCTCGACGCAAGCGAAATCGGCGTTGCTGCTAAGGGTCTTGCATTCTTCAAGTATGCTAAGCACGCTCTTGTAGCATCTCCCTTCGTAAACGGTGAGAGCAATGTTGCTGGTGTTAAGCTGTACGACGTGACCGAAGGTCTCCAGAATGCACAGCTCATCAAGACTGTAGGCACTGACCTTCCCGTAGCACAGGGCGCTGCTAAGAAGATGAATGCAGCTCACGCTGACTTCATGGCTGCTGGCGCTAACGTTAAGGGTGAGGACATCAACCTCTACCTGTTCATGGACAACAACATGGTTAAGTTCACCACCACCAATGTTGAACAGCCCCTCGTTCGCGGTGACTACGCTTACGACCTGAAGCTCGAAGAGGGTGAGGACGCTTATACTCTCAACTTCAAGGTAACAAGCGACGTTGAAGACGCTACAGTAGTTGTTAAGCCCGTTAACGAAGGCGAAGCAGAGCCCATCTACACTGTAATGAGCAACGCTTATGCTGCAGGCAACACAGTTACAATCAACAAGGATGATCTTGAAGAAAATGTAGAGTACAACTGGGAAGTTACTATCGGTAACAACGCAGTTCCTACAATCAAGCGCTTCTTCAAGTATGCTCCTGTAGGCAATGGTTCTTACTGCTCACGTGGTATGACCATCGACCGCAACCCCGAAAGCCCCTACTTCCAGAACATGTACATTGGCAATCCTTATGGAACCAAGGGTATCTACGAAGTTAACCCCGCACTTGAGGTTGTTAACGATGGTGCTCCCTACCTCGGACCCGAATTTGCAACTGGTAACACAGCTTCTCCCTTCCGCATGGGCGTTAACCCCAACAACGGTTTCGTTTACATTGCTGACTGGAGCGATGCTCACGGTGGCATCACTGTAATGGATCCCGCTGATCCTAACACTGCTATCCCCTTCTACGAGGGTACACGTCAGGGCTCAGGCCAAATCGTAAATGCTGCTGGCCAGGGTATCGGCGGTAGCTGTACAAGCGTTGCATTCATCGGTAGCGGTGAAGACACTCAAATGCTTTCATTCCAGGAGGACCTCCCCACTGGCAACGCTGGTAATGTAGTAGCTCTCTACAACATCGGTACTAAGGTTACAACTGACCAGGCTCCCGACGCAATGTTCTCAAACATCTCTCGCAAGCTCATCAACACCAATGTTGAGATCACTCCTCTTGAGAACGGTTTCTTCGCTTCACAGATTCGCGGTACCGGCAACAACGATACTAACGTTCCTTCATTCATCTACTGCGACTATGAAGACAACATCATCTTCAACTCAGGCAACCTTGAGGACTACGACGGTAGCTATGGTGCTGGTTTCGCAATCACCGACGACGCTTCTTGCATCGCTGTTTCAACTGGCAAGCCCTACATCAGCCTCTATGACGTAGAGTGGAACGACAATGTTCCTTCATTCAAGCTGCGTTACACTCTCACTGACTATAGCGATGGTAGCTCTATCCTCAACCAGATGAAGTTTGACCACGCTGGCAACCTCTTCGTTGCCGACGCTAAGTACGGTGTAAGCGGTTTCGCTATTCCTAAGGACGCTCAGGAGGTAACAACTCCCGCTCAACTGTCACAAATCCTCGTTAACAACAAGACAACAGGCGTTAGCGACGTAAACGCTAAGACAGTTAAGTCAGTTAAGTATGTAAACACCCTTGGTGTTCAAAGCGATAAGCCTTTCGAGGGCATCAACATCGTTGTAACTACTTACACTGATGGTACTCACAGCTCAGTTAAGGTTATCAAGTAATCTATAACATAGCTCAATAATTAAGGTCGCTCCCTGCAGGGGGCGACCTTTTTTCGTCACATAGAAAATCAAAAGGTATTAGGCTACCTATAACTATGCCGCCAAGTATGGCGGCAAAATGATTGATTAATTTCAATAAGACATAGATACAAAAGCAATAAATCAAAAGGTATTAGGCTATCTATAACTATGCCGCCAATTATGGCGGCAAAATGATTGATTTATTAAATTTAGTCATAGACACAAAAGCAATAAAAAATAAAAAGTCGCTGATATATCAGCGACTTTCAGCGGAAAGAGAGGGATTCGAACCCACGGTACCCGAAGGTACAACGGTTTTCGAGACCGCCCCGATCGACCACTCCGGCATCTTTCCTTAGTCTATGCTATATGGGGATTTCTCCCCCATTTGCACTGCAAAATTACACAAAATTTGTGAAGTGACAAGCACTAAACCCTAAAAATGCTACTTTGTTTTTATCGCTTGATAACCTTAAGTGAATTATGGTCGATAAAGGCATTGGTCACACTGTCGTCAAGGCTTGCTACTGCGGGTGTGATAACTGCAACATTAAGAGCATCGTCGAGCATCAGCAGGTCAGTAATTGTGTTCATGACGCACACATCGCCGGCAATGCCACACACATCTATCTGCTCTGGTGCATAGGTCTTGAGCAACCTGCTGAAACGCTTTAGATTTTGTGCATTGTTCAAGAATGAATACTCGTCCTTGTCAATACTAACTCCCTTCTCAAAGATATGGAGTTTGTTGATGGGCAAGACATCGTAAAGTGGCTGGAACAAAGCTGCTCCGTGCGAATGTTGAACGCAGTGCTTGGGCCACTGGCCGCCTTGCTCGGTAAATGAGCAATGACCGGCAGGATGCCAGTCGAGCGTACAGATGATGACATCGTACTGATGAGCGTGGCGTGCCACATAACGGCTGAGGAATTGCATTGCCTTCTTGCCACCGTTGACGGGAAGATTGCCGCCTTCCATAAAGTCGTACTGGCAATCGACGCAAATGAGTATCTTAGACATAATTAAAGCGCTTTAAGTGTATCAATAGCCTCCAGAGGATTCTGCGCCTTGAAGACTTAGTTTCCTGCAACAACAGCGTCGGCACCAGCCTGAGCCTAGAGTTGACCAGTTGTGTCGTTGACTCCTCCATCAACCTCGATAAGGGCTTTAGAACCTGTCTCATCGATGAGAGCACGCAACTCATGGAGTTTGTCAACAGTCTCGGGGATAAACTTTTGCCCACTAAATCCGGGATAAACCGACATTAGCAATACCAGGTCAAGCTCGGTAATGACATCGGCAAGAGCACTAACGGGAGTATCGGGCTTGATAGAGACACCCACCTTGAGACCTGCAAGCTTCACTTGACGAATGGTCTCCTTAACATCGGTACAAGCCTCGTAATGAACCGTCATGTAGTTGGCC
>JAGHTV010000194.1 GCA_018065165.1 Candidatus Sodaliphilus fimicaballi
ATGTAATTGTATATAGCCATTATGCGCAAGAGTGCTAAAATCGCGTGTTGTGAGCGAGAGCGAACTATAACCGAGCGTAGCGAGCTCGGCAGAGTGAGCAGCGGTAAGTGGGCGAAGCACGTGCCGCGACCAGCGAACCTCTGTCAACATGCGTAGGGTCGTAGCGAGCAATAGCGAGTGCAGGCCTCGGAAAGAAATATAAATAACCAGTGCGGGCTGAAAGTCCGCGTTTAAGACATTCTCAGGATAATTTTAATAATAAAATCGCAATAATTATGAAGAAACTTTTAACTATCATTTGCCTGTGTGCATCACTCCTGCCTCTTACAACTAATGCCAAGGGCCTTGCTGTGTGGGGCGATGCTAATTATATCAAGCATCCCATGAGAGGGTATTACCGCTTTATAATAACTGAGGGAGATGAATTTACCGATGCTCAGCGTCAATCGCTCAAGTGGGTTGTGTTCAAGCAAAATCACAATCTCGTTAATTATGAGTGCAAGTCTCCCAAATTTCCTAACGAGGAAGCTATGCAGGGCGCATGGTGTGCCGAGTGGAACCTCGTTAAGGGCGACATCTATACTCTCTGTGATGGTTCTGTTGCCTCAACCATGTTCCGCGGCTACAGCGTGCAGCCCACAGTGCTGCTTGCCGATGACGTGTTCATCAACACTCACACCTTCCCCGGCTACAACCGCTGGATGGCAGGTGAGAATATGAAGAAAATGCCCGCTGCGTTTGTCACAAAGATGCGTCAGCGCTACGGTCGCCCTGTAAAGGCAAGTTATGAGGCTGCAAGCCTGCGCGGTGCCAGTGGCGTGCTCGCGGTGACCGACTTTGGCGTAGTCAAGGGCAGTGCTTTGGTTGTTTACACCTGGCTCGAGAATGGTAAGGAAGTGTGCTCTCACGAGATGCGTAGGGATGACATTCCCGAGGATGAAAAGGAACATGTGTGGTCACTTGACGACGAAGGCGTGTATGGCTTGCCCGAGGTTACTACTATCGCTCGCGACAAGGCTACTGGCAACATCGAGTTCTTTGTAGTACGCTTCGGTTCTGAAAGCACTACCAACATGCACTTTGTGCAGAATGGTAATAAGCTTGAGCTTAAGGAGAGAACAAGCAGATATATGTGGATAGATACCAAGATGACATCGGATGAGTCACTTAAGAATCCAGTCCTTGACGAGAGTAACAACTTCACCGACGGCCTTACTAGTACATCAGTAGGTACCCCCGATGACAATGGTTTCGTTTATCGCTATGCCGACTTTGACGTTATGGGAGAATTGTGTTACGGCGAGGTAGAGGGCAGTCCTTACTGTGTGTGGACTACTGCTGTTGACAGCCACGATGATTCTGACCCAACATTGGCATGGGGCGAAGATCGCCCCGATGGTTCAACATGGGAGCGTGACTTTGGCTCAGAACAAATCGTAGCAGGTACCTACGGCTTGACCGATGATGCTCGCATGCAGATTGTAGTGTGCAAGCGCTGGTACGACAAGGCTCACAAAAAGAGCGGCGTAGGTATCGCTGTAGTATTCCCCGATGTAACCTATGCTAAGTTCCACTACCTGTCACAAGGCTCATGCTGCGTTACAGGCGACGCTAAAGTTCAGTTCGACGGCAAGTCAATCATCAACGACCACAACAGCCACGGCCTCTAGACTAAGTGGAACTGGGACGGCTTCAAGGTCGTCGACGAAACAAACAAGTTACATCACAAACGACAGGGTGCTCGGCGAATTTTCGCCGATAAAGATACTCCTTAAAAAGGCTGCGCGTCACCATGGAGGTTGCGCGCAGCTTGTTTTATGGTTTTATTAGAAAAATCAGTAGTTCTTTTTGACAAAAGGAATCAGTCTAATCGGTGAAATCTGTTGTTTATAAAAAACACAAGAGACCTAATCCAGAAAATCTGTAGTTTAAAAAAGGATAAGGTACAGAAAATCAGATAATCCGTAGTTTCTGAAAAATATCTCTGTGTCTCTGTGGGAGATAAAGTTACTTGAGAGCGGCTGCGTAGTCACGCCACTTCTGGATAAGTGCTGCCATGTCCTCGGGCAACTCGCTGTTAAAGTCCATCTGCTCTCCAGTTGCGGGATGTACAAAACCCAGCGTCTTGGCGTGCAATGCCTGACGCGGACACAGGTCAAAGCAGTTGTGTATGAACTGGCCATACTTGGCTGTACGCATGCCTCGCAGCACCTCGTTGCCGCCATAACGCTCGTCGTTGAACAGCGGATGACCTATATATTTCATATGTACACGTATCTGGTGAGTGCGACCTGTCTCGAGCTGGCAGCGTACCACTGCCACGTGAGCAAGGTTCTCAAGGGTATGGTAGTGAGTCACAGCATGCTTGCCCATGTCGCCATCGGGGAATACACACATCTGCAGGCGATCGCGCAGGCTGCGGCCAATGTTACCAGTAACTGTGCCATCTAGTTCCTTCATCTCGCCCCACACCACGGCAATGTACTGTCGCTTGGTGGTCTTGTTGAAGAACTGTGCTCCCAGCGAGGTCTTGGCGCGTGGAGTCTTGGCAACGACGAGTAGGCCCGATGTGTCTTTGTCGATGCGGTGTACGAGACCCATGCGAGGGTCGGTAACATCATAGTCGGGGTTGTCCTTGAAGTGCCATGCTAGGGCGTTGACCAGTGTGCCGTCGTAGTTGCCGTGGCCCGGGTGGACACACATGCCAGCGGGCTTGTTTACAACCAGCACTTCGTCGTCCTCGTAAACGATGTCGAGGGGGATGTCTTGTGCTACAATCTCGTTCTCGTAGCGTGGACGGTCCATCACCACACTGATGATGTCGTCGGGGTGGACGCGATAGTTTGTCTTCACGGGGCGTCCGTTCACGCGTATGCACTGTGCGTCGGCCGCATTCTGTATGCGGTTGCGTGATGTGCCCTTGATGCGCTCTACAAGGTACTTGTCGATGCGCAATAGCACCTGACCCTTCTCAACCTCAAAGCGGTAATGCTCCCAGTAGTCGCGTCCGTTCTCGGTAAAGTCGGGGTCGGCAAAGTCAAGTTGTATGGGACTGGCCGAGTTACAGTCTAGCTCCTCGTCAAAGATATTGTTATCTAGGTCGTTGTTCATGAGATGTGATTAGTATCCAAGCTCGTACTGTGCTGCCTCAATCGAGTCGATAAGTGCCGAGTCAATAGCCTGATAGGGATTGTCGCTCTTGATGCTGCCATCGCCTACACTCAGTTTTACCTTGGCATTGATAGCCACGCCTGTGCCGGGAGCCACTTGCTTGCCATTGACTGAGACTTGCACGATGAGGCCCTGATAGGGTGATGCTATGCTGTCGACCTCAATCGACTTGAAGCCCATAGAACGCAACATTGCCAGGCCCTGGCGTATTGATGTCTCTTGCAGTTGTGGCATTGAAACGATGCGGGGGTGCAATGCGTTCACACTCAGGTACACGGTGCGTATGGCCTTGATGTATGAGCCAGCCTTGGGCTCTTGGTCGATGATTACACCGGGCTTGAAACTTTCGTTAAAGTTGGTTGAGTCGGCAATGTCCCACGACAGACCGGCATCTTCAAGTTTCTCAATAGCCTGCTCTAGTGGCAAGTTGCGCACCTCGGGCACCAGACGCTCCTGACCATGAGAGGTGAAGACGTCAATGAAGAGCAAACCGATGTAAATGGCTGCAATAAATGCAAAAACAATTAATACAGAGTTTGTAATAATAGGGTGCTTCTCGCGAAAGCTATTGAGACTGTCTTGTTTCATTTTCGTTACATTACATTTTCTTTCAATTTGCAAAATTAATCAAACTACTGCGCAATACAAAATGAAAACTAATTTTTTGTAAATTATTTTATTATATGTCGTGTGATATGGATTTTTTTTGTATCTTTGAAAACTTTAATATCGCACACAAAAAAAAGAAAATATGGAAAACAAAGAAATATTGACACCGGTCGAGTTTGCCGACATTTGTCCCATTGCCGACAAGGACTTCCACAACGAGATGTCTATCTTGGTCGAGGAGCCTGCCTTGCGCTCTATCATGGCTATGATCGCTCCTCAGTTCACCTTCTCTCAAATCAAGAAGATGTTGCTGAGTCTCAACACCAAGCATGAGTTCCAGAGCACTGTTATGAAGATGGTCATCGAGGGAATGCTCGAGAAGACTACCGATGGTCTCACATTCAGCGGACTCGAACACCTCGACAAGGAAACTGCCTATAGTTTCATAACCAATCACCGCGACATCGTCCTCGATGCAACTCAACTGGGTTACATCCTGGTCACTAACGGTCGTGAGTCGTGCGAGGTGGCCATTGGCAACAACCTGCTCATCTATGACTGGATCAAGAAACTCGTTCGCCTCAACCGTAGTTTCATCGTTAAGCGCAACCTGGGTAAGATTCAGACTCTTACCGCTGCCATACAGCTTTCAAGCTACATCCACTTTGCTGTGACTCAAAAGAACGCCTCTATATGGATTGCCCAGCGTGAGGGACGCTGCAAGGATAGCAACGACCGCACACAGGAGAGCCTCTTGAAGATGCTCACCTATGGCAATCGAGAGAAGAGCATCGTCGAGAGCCTCAAGGAACTCAACATTGCTCCCATCGCGTTGTGCTATGAGTATGACCCCAACGACTACCTCAAGGCTAAGGAGTTCCTCATGAAGAGTAAGAACCCCAACTGGAAGAAGTCACCCCAAGACGACCTCATCAGTATGCAGACGGGTCTCATGGGTTACAAGGGCAAGGTGCACTATGCATTCACACCATGCATCAATGAAGAGCTCGACAAGATTCCTGCCGACCTTGACAAGATGCTTACCGTGACTCGCATTTGCAACATCATCGACCACGCAATTCACGAGAATTACAAGATTTTCAAGACCAACTACATTGCTCACGATATCCTCTTCGACAACAAGGACTTTGCCGATAAGTACACCGAGGAGGAGAAGGAAGCATTCACCAAGTACCTGGGTGCTCAAATCGATAAGGTGACCGATGTAAAGCTTACCGACTTTGACCGCTACTTCATGTACAGCAAGATGCTCCAGATGTACAGCAATCCACTTACCAACCAGTTGGAGGCAATGAAGTAAAAAACGATATCACTACAGAGCGCTCCGCACTACGGGGCGCTTTTTTGTTGATAACCACTAATCATATCATTTATGCGATTACATTGGATACCATTCATAGTTGGCATCATATTAACCATACTGCTCGACATTGTCATCACTCGCAAGTTATGGAGGACTGGCAAGCGCGTTGGCCGTGTGTTAGCTGTTGTGCAAGAGGTGCTGTCGGTAGCCGTCTTTGGGTTGCTTATTGCTAACCTGTTTTCAATTCCCGTTGGAAAAGCCGCTTTTGTCGAGCACTGGGCCTATACGGGCAAGCTTCTTCTTGCTTTCCTCATCCTGAGCATCCCCAAGTGGATATGGGGACTGTTTTACGGTGTGGGTAGCATTAAGGGTATGCGCAGCGATGTTGCTACAGTACTCAAGGCTGCAGGTGTAGCTCTGGGCACGGTTGTGTTCATCACAATGTTACAAGGCACATTAATTACGCCTAAGCGATATGTCGTTACCGAGCAAGTGCTCGAGTACAAATCGTTGCCGGCAGCATTCGATGGCTATACCATTGTACACATCAGCGACATGCACCTGGGCACTTATGTTAATGATACCTCATTTGTATCGCGTTGCGTGAACTATATCAATGCTCTGCACCCCGATGCTGTTTGCTTCACTGGCGACCTGGTGAGTATGACAGTGGAGGAGGCCAAGCCATTTAAGGAGATTCTTGCACGCCTGCACGCACACGACGGCGTTTACTCTATACTTGGCAATCATGACTATGCCGACTATATGCCTCGCCTTACCGACGACGAGAAGAAGGCCGATGTCGAGGAACTCATCGCTCTGCAACGCAGTGCCGGGTGGATCATGCTCGACAATAGTGCGGCAGTCATCAAGCGTGGCAACGACAGCATTGCCATAGTGGGCACGGCCAATTATGGCGACTTCCCATTTCCCGTTTATGGCGACTATGGCAAGGCTACGCAAGGCCTCGACGGAGTGTTTAAGGTTCACATGCAGCACAATCCCTATATGTGGCGCAAGGCTCTTGTTGGCAAGGAAGATGCTCCGCTCACACTCTCGGGACACACTCACGCCATGCAGTTTGTATTGCATCTGTTTGGCCTCAAGTGGTCACCGTCAAGTTGGCGATATCCCGAGTGGGGTGGCCTGTACACCCAGGGAGAGCAACACCTTTATGTCAACACCGGCTTGGGTATGGTGGGACCTCCAATGCGTGTAGGTGTTCCCCCTGAAATTACAATGATTACCCTTAAGGTGAAGAAGTAATGGAGTTTTCCGGTAGACTGAGCCTACCGACATACAATGCGCCAGTTACCTGCTCCCAGTTTTTTAGTTTTTCGTTTTCGTTAAAAAGAATATGTCTAAGTTAAGTGATATAATTTCAAAGGAGTTGAACATTCCTGCCAGTCAGGTCGATAACACCGTCAAGTTGCTCGACGACGGTTGCACAGTACCATTTATCAGTCGCTATCGCAAGGAGGCCACTGGTGGGCTCGATGATGTCTCAGTCCAGAGCATTGATATGCGTCTCAATTACTACAAGGAACTTGAGAAGCGTCGTGCTACCATACTCAAGACCATTGAGGCACAGGACAAGCTTACTCCTGAACTGGCCAATCGCATCAACAACTGCTGGGATGCTACAACCCTTGAAGATATATATCTGCCTTATAAGCCCAAGCGTCAGACTCGTGCCGAGGTAGCTCGCAAGCGTGGTCTCGAACCGCTGGCCCGCATCATTATGGCCCAGCACGGCGACAACATTGAGCAGCGTGCAGCCAAGTTCATCAACGACGAGGTGAAGACTGCCGACGATGCCATTCTGGGTGCGCAAGACATCATTGCCGAGTGGGTGAGCGAGAACGAGGCAGTGCGCAATGCAGTGCGTCGCTCGTTCCGCTACGATGCCGTCCTCACATCACACTTTGTAAAGGGTAAGGAAATAGAGGGGCGCAACTATGAGAACTACTACGAGTTCTCTCAACCGCTCAAGCGTGTCTCTTCTCACCAGTTGCTGGCCATACGCCGTGGCGAGAAGGAAGGCTACCTCAAAGTGGGTATAGGCATTAACGACGACCGTGCCATGGACAATATATCGCGCATCGTAGTCAAGGGACGTAACGAGGCATCACAACTTGTCGATGAGGTTGCCGAGGATAGCTTCAAGCGACTCATCAAACCCTCAATCGAGACCGAGTATGCAGCCGCTGCCAAGGCTAAGGCCGACGAGCAGGCCATCGACACATTTGCCATGAATGTGCGTCAGTTGCTGTTTGCTCCACCGCTGGGACACAAGCGTGTACTTGCCGTTGACCCAGGATTTCGCACTGGTTGCAAGGTTGTTGCGCTCGACGAGCAAGGCAACCTGCTCCACCACGATGTGATGTATCCCACAGCCCCTGCCCACGACGTAGAGGGTGCTACGGCTCTCATTCTTGACTTGGTCAACAAGTATAATATCAACGATATAGCACTGGGCAACGGCACTGCAAGCCGTGAGACCGAGCGTTTTCTCAAGCGCATCAACTATGGTGGCCGCAAAGTCAATGTGCATGTGGTGAGCGAGAATGGTGCCTCAATCTACTCGGCTTCAAAGATTGCACGCGACGAGTTCCCCGACAAGGATGTGACCGTGCGTGGTGCGGTTTCAATAGGCCGTCGTCTCATCGACCCGCTTGCCGAGCTCGTGAAGATTGACCCCAAGTCGATAGGAGTGGGGCAGTACCAGCACGATGTGGACCAGAATCGTCTCAAGGAGGCCCTTAACTACACCGTCGAGAGTTGTGTCAACAGCGTGGGTGTCAACATCAACACTGCCAGCAAGGAACTGCTTACATATGTTGCTGGTCTGGGGCCTGCAATAGCACAAAACATCGTTAACTACCGTGCTGCCAATGGCGACTTCAAGACTCGACGCGACATACTCAATGTGCCCAAGCTGGGTGCAAAGACATTTACCCAGGCTGCTGGCTTCCTGCGT
>JAGHTV010000434.1 GCA_018065165.1 Candidatus Sodaliphilus fimicaballi
GAGAGTAAGCCTTAGCCTTTTGCTTCTCGTTTACGAGGTCACCCACCATCATCTTGAAGGGTTGCATAGCCATATTGATGCTGGTGTCGAGGAACATTAGAGCCACGAGGCCAAATGTCATGGCAGCTGCCACTGTAAGGCCTAGCGAACCAGCGTTGGGCAGCAGGCACATTACGATAACGGCAACGAGTGCGCCCACAAACAGGTAAGGAATGCGGCGACCCCAGCGAGTCCATGTCTTGTCACTGAACAAGCCCACAATAGGTTGCACGAGCATACCCATGAGAGGGGGCAGAATCCAGAAGAAACTCAAGTTGTGAGGATCGGCGCCCAGAGTGGCGAAAATACGAGAAATATTGGCACTTTGCAGCGCATAAGCAATCTGCACGCCAAAGAAGCCGAAACTGATATTCCACAGTTTGCTAAAGCTCAAATCGGGTTTGGTTTTCATCTTAGTTGAGGTCTAAAGTTTTTTTCTAGATGCAAAATAAGTTATAAATGAGCAATACTTGTAATAAATATTTAATATTTAATTGATAAAACGAGTGCAAACGATTGCATTAATTATTTTACTGTTAACCACCACAACCAATGCCCATAGCACCATATAATTAGTAATTTTGGGGAAAAAGACAGAAACTAGTACAAAAACCCAATCTACATTGTATATGAAACTGAGATTTATCCTCGACTACCAGACAGTCTATGGAGAGGAAATTGTCCTCAATATGCTTGCTGCCGACGGCAGTGTAACCGAGCATGCCATGAAGACTACTAATGGCAGTGAATGGAAGTGTGAGATCACACTCGAAGAGAATTGTACACAACTCGATTACTACTATAGCGTAAAGCGAGACACCGCCGTAATTCGTCACGAGTGGCTCGTGGTGCCTCATCGCCTGAACCTCACCTCAATCAAGGGTGCCAAGTGCACATGCTATGATCACTGGAACGATGTGCCCGACGACAGCTACCTCTACAGCTCGGCGTTTACCGACTGTGTATCGGCTCGTCCCAGCAATACTCCCGCACAGGTAAAATATAGCACCACTGTGCAGCTCAAGGTGCGTGCACCTCAACTGCGTGCAGGCGAATACTTGGCAATCAGCGGCAACTCGGCATCTCTGGGCGACTGGGAGATTTCTAAGGCCGTACCCATGGTTGAGCATGAGCCCAACGAGTGGATGATAGCCCTCGACGCTGTCAAGTACAAGACATCGTTCATTGAGTTCAAGTTTGTCATCTGCAACAACGACAAGAGCGTGGCTCCCATCTGGGAAAACGGCGACAACCGCACCGTGGTGCTGCCATCAATGCGCTCGGGCGATGTCGTAGTGTATGAGCTGAGCAAGGCTTACTTCCCACTGTCGCCGCTGCGTGTAGCCGGCACCGTAATACCCATCTTCTCGCTGCGTAGCGAGGGCAGCTATGGCGTGGGCGACTTTGGCGACCTCAAGACTATGATCGACTGGGTGGCAATGACAGGCCAACGCGCACTGCAGGTGCTCCCCATCAACGATAGCACAATCACAGGCACATGGCGCGACAGTTATCCCTACAATAGCATCAGCATCTATGCACTGCATCCCCAGTATGCCGACCTGCGTCAACTGCCCGCCCTGGCCGACAAGAAGCGTGCCAAGTACTACGAAGACCTGCGTAAGGAACTCAACGCCCTTGACCAGATTGACTACGAGCGCGTCAACGAGGCTAAGCGTGGCTACCTCAAGGAACTGTTTGCCCAGGAGGGTGCAACCGTGCTCAAGAGCAAGGAGTTCAAGGCATTCTTTGATGCCAACGCCGAGTGGCTTGTGCCCTATGCAGCATTCAGTCACTATCGCGACCTGTATGGCACTGCAACATTCAGCCAGTGGCCCGCTAACCACAGCTTCAGCGATGACGACCGCAAGGCAATGACCAATGTGCGCACCAACCTGTACAAGGAAGTTTCAATATGGTACTACATACAGTTTATCCTCGATAAGCAGATGCGTGGTGCTCACGAGTATGCACGCAGCAAGAATGTGATACTCAAGGGCGATATCCCCATCGGTATCAGCCGCGACGGTGTTGAGGCATGGGTTGAGCCCAAGTACTTCAACCTCAACGGTCAAGCGGGTGCTCCACCCGATGCATTCTCAACCAATGGCCAGAACTGGGGCTTCCCCACCTATAACTGGGATGCTATGCTCGCCGACGGTTGCAAGTGGTGGATCAAGCGTTTCACCAAGATGGCTCAATACTTTGACGCTTACCGCATCGACCACGTGCTGGGCTTCTTCCGCATTTGGGAAATTCCCATCGACTCAGTTCACGGCCTGCTTGGTCACTTTGCTCCCGCACTGGCAATGAGCGCCGACGAGATACGCGGCTATGGACTCAACTTCCAGGAAGAGTTCATGACCACTCCATTCATTGCCGACTGGATTCTGGATCGAACATTTGGCATGCGTGCCGACGAGGTTCGCAAGAAATATGTTGAGCGCGTACACGACGACATCTACCGCATGCGTCCCGAGTATGACACACAACGCAAGATTGAGGCAGCATTTGCCGGTGCAACCGACGAGAACGAACTCAACCTGCGCGATGGTCTGTACTCACTGGTAAGCAATGTGCTCTTTGTACGCGACCACAAGAACCCCAACATGTTCCATCCCCGCATCACAGTTCAACTCGACTATGTTTACGAGGCACTGTACGACAACGACAAGCAAGCGTTCAACCGCCTGTATAACGACTACTTCTATCGCCGCAACAACGACTTCTGGTATGGCGAGGCAATGAAGAAATTGCCACGCCTAGTCGAGGCTACCCGCATGCTCGTGTGTGCAGAAGACCTCGGTATGGTGCCCGATTGTGTGCCCTGGGTAATCGACCAACTCCGCATCCTCAGCCTCGAAATCCAATCGATGCCAAAGGATGTGAAGGTGAAATTCGGTGTG
>JAGHTV010000411.1 GCA_018065165.1 Candidatus Sodaliphilus fimicaballi
ATTACTCCATCGTCGTACAGTTTGGCCTTGTACCACGCTCTAACTTCCTGTGGATGGCTGAAACAATGCTGGAGTTAGCCTCTAAGTACCAAGATAAGATACAACTAGCATTCAAGCCTCATCCTCGCTTACTCACCGAGCTATACAAGCATCCAGACTGGGGCAAAGAGAAAACCGACGCTTACTATGCACAATGGGAGTCACGCCCTAACACTCAACTCGAGACAGGCGGATTCATTGACTTGTTCATGACTAGCGATGCGATGATTCACGACAGTGGTTCTTTTGCTGTCGAGTATCATTATTCACGCAAACCAGTAATGTTTGTTTCACGCGACCTCAATAGCATATTGGATACACAAAGCGAGTTTGGCAAACTAGCTTATGATATGCACTATATAGGAAAAACTACTGATGATATAGATTCATTTGTGACCCATGTGGTAATGGAGGGCAACGACTCTCTTAAAGAAAAAAGAGACAAGTTTTATAACGATTACCTGTTACCTCCAAATGGTAAAACAGTAGCCGAAAATACTATAGAGGATTTACTTAAATCACTTAAATTGGAATAAAGAATGGCACAAGGCGACTTGAAAAATAAAACCGTTAATGGCGTAATCTGGAGCTTTGTCGAAAGGTTCTCGGTGCAAGGCGTTGTCTTTGTGCTTGACCTTATCATTGCCCGATTGATAGGACCTGACAACTATGGACTTATTGCCATGCTAGCAATTTTCATGTCGGTTTCTCAAGTCTTTATTGATGGTGGTTTCTCAAGTGCATTAATTCAGAGAAAAGAACGCAGCGAGGCCGATTATTCTACAGTTTTCTATATAAATATAGTTATCAGTCTCATCACCTATGCCCTGCTGTTTTTTGCAGCACCTTATATAGCTGATTTCTATAATCAGCCAATACTTGCCCCAATAACACGAGTATACTCACTTAACCTGGTGATCAACTCTTTAGTAGCAGTCAACAAAACAAAGCTGACCATAGATGTAGACTTTAAGACTCAAAGCAAGATTTCGTTTTACAGTGCCGGATTGTCGGGTATTGTAGGTGTTACACTTGCATTCTTAGGCTACGGCGTATGGTCACTTGTTGTTCAAGCACTTGTTCTGGCCGGTCTGAATGTACTATTAAGTTTCTACTATGTGAGATGGTTCCCACGCGAACGATTCTCTACAGATTCATTCAAAAAACTATTCTCATTCGGTTCTAAACTACTCGTTGCTAATATTATCAGTGCCCTCTACGCCAAGGCTTACGATATGGTAATTGGTAAGAAATACGACAAGGCTAGTTTAGGACTATTCTCGCGAGCCGACAAATTCAACCAATTTGCCAGCTCAAACATCAGTGGTGTACTGCAACGCGTGTCATTCCCTGTTCTTAGTTCTATTCAAGACGATGACGAAAGGCTAAAACGCGCATACAAGAAATACATGCAGCTTTCAGCACTCATAGTATTCCCTCTCATTTTAGGAATGTGTGGTATTGCACGCCCAATGATTGAGGTATTACTTGGTCAAGAATGGATGGGCTGCGTAACCATGCTTCAGATATTGGCTTTTGCCTACCTTTGGGACTGTGTCGTTATGGTGAACCTTAATCTTATCTACGTAAAAGGTCATAGCGACTATGTGTTGAAACTTGAAATAGTAAAGAAAACAATTGCATTTATCATTCTTGCTGTATCTCTCTTCTTTGACCTGACAGTGATATGTTGTGGACGAGTTTTATACTCAATCATAGCATTTTACTTAAACACATACTACACTAAGAAACTGTTGAATTACGGATTCTTTGCTCAACTCAAGGAGTTGTCTCCCATCCTATTTATGGCACTTGTAGTGACTGCAATAGGATTAACATTTAGTGCATTGATAAGCAATGCCTATTTGGCACTGGTAGCATCACTTATATTATGTCCAATAACATATGTAGGTATGTGTCACATTCTCAAAGTCGAAGCATATTACGAACTGCTCGGTATAATTAAAACGAAACTAAGTGGAATCAAATAACAACATATTATCTGTTAAAAAAGTGCGCGAAAGCAATATGGAATTATTGCGTATTACCGCTATGCTGCTTGTCATGGTTGTACATGCCAATTTCCGTGCATTACCCGTTCCCACAGCGCACGAGATAGTTGCATATCCCACCTCAAAATTTCTCATGTTTCTCACCGAGGCCATCTCGGTGCTAGCAGTTGACTTGTTTGTGCTGCTGTCTGGCTGGTTTGGCATACGCCCCAAGGCATCTCGACTGGGAGAATTAATATTTCAAGTGTTCTTCTTTGGATGTTTTTCAATTGGCATATGTGCACTTTTTGCACCCGAGAGACTTGAAAACACACCATTCTATGGTAGTACAATGTCGCGACTTTTCCTATGCGGAGAAAACGACTATTGGTTTGTAAAGGCATATATTGGACTGTACATCATTTCACCCATACTCAATACATTTATCGAACATGCCACCAAGAAGCAATTTGCTACCGTACTTATTGCTTTCTATATATTCCAGTCAATATACGGTTGGATATTTAATGCCACAAAATGGTTTGAGAGTGGTTACTCAATGGTATCATTTGCAGGGCTCTATATGCTTGCACGATATATGAGGCTGTATCCCATAAAGTTGTGGCAGCAAAGCAAATGGTTTGATGCAGCAGTCTATGGAGTTTATGTCATAATCTTGACAGTAACAATGTTTTACATCAAGAAGGCAGGTCTTAGGGGTGGAATGCTGTATTTCTACTCATGTCCGTTAGTAATCATAGCGGCAATGCACTTTGTACTGTTCTTTACAAAACTCAAGCCTTTCCGCTCAAAATTTATCAACTGGATAGGCATTTCAGCGTTTGCAATCTACCTGACACACTCAAGTAGTTTCATAGGATATTTCTACGACAAATCAATATTAAACTGGTTCAAAACCGAGCCTCGTTTAACTTTCATCGCATATACAACTATACTAATTATAGTAGTTTTTATAGCATCAATCCTAATTGATAAAGTCAGGATACTAGCCTGGAAGGGATTGGTGAAATTAGTTGACAATAAAAAACAAAAGGATATATGAAAAAGATTATGTTAGTTTTTGGGACTCGTCCCGAAGCAATTAAGATGGCACCGCTGGTAAAAGCATTTCAAAGTCACCCCGAGGATTTTGAGACCATCGTTTGTGTAACTGGTCAGCATCGTGAGATGCTCGATCAAGTACTTGAGATATTTGACATCAAACCCGACTACGACTTAAACATCATGCAAAAGGGACAAGACCTTTATGATGTTACTAGCCGTGTGCTCTTGGGTATGCGTGATGTACTCAAGCAGGTTACCCCCGATGTTGTCCTCGTGCATGGTGACACAACGACAAGCACAGCAGCTGCTATCGCAGCATTCTATCAGCAAATCCCTGTTGGCCATGTCGAAGCCGGTTTACGCACACACAACCTATACAGCCCCTGGCCCGAGGAGATGAACCGTCAGGTTACCGGTCGCATAGCAACATATGACTTCTCTCCTACTGCATTGAGCCGTCAGAACCTTCTTGACGAGGCAGTTCCAGAAAGTCGAATAACAGTAACAGGCAACACCGTAATTGATGCCCTCTATTGGGTTGTTGAAAAAATCAAGTCTAACAAAGAGATTGACAAAACACTCAGCAAGGTGCTTAGCGATAGCGGGTATGATGTTGCACGACTTAATGGCGACAAACGCATGGTTCTCATTACAGGCCATCGCCGCGAGAACTTTGGCGAAGGTTTTCTCAACATATGCCGTGCAATTAAACACTTGAGCGAAAAGTATCCCGAGGTAGACTTTGTATACCCCATGCATCTTAACCCCAATGTTCGTCGACCCATTCACGAGATATTTGGCGAAGACCTTAATAACTTGGGCAATCTGTTCTTTATTGAACCATTAGAGTACTTGAGTTTTGTATACCTGATGGAGAAGTCTACTATTGTATTAACCGACAGTGGTGGCATTCAAGAGGAAGCACCAGGTCTGGGCAAACCTGTACTGGTAATGCGTGACACAACCGAGCGACCCGAGGCTCTTGATGCTGGCAC
>JAGHTV010000473.1 GCA_018065165.1 Candidatus Sodaliphilus fimicaballi
TCAAGAAACTTTGAGTGTAACATCTTGTTAGACTCGGGCATCTTGATTTGTTGCTGTGTATCATATGGTTCGTGAGCGTATGATTGCCCCTCAACCAAGAAAATCGCAGCACTAGGATTACCCTTACGCAATATGTTGATGAAATTAACAGTGAGAGTATCAATCATTATTGTCTTGCAGTTTGACACAGGATCGATGACATAGGCCACGACATCGGGGATTGTTGCCATAGCCTCGGCAACGCAATAATCCATACGACCTTGACCACTAAAACCTAAGTTGATACATTCAATGTCTAAATCACGTTGAAGAATACTTGATGCAACCATACCAGTACGACTAGCACATCCACCTTGGGTTATGCTTGTACCATACATAACAACTTTCCTGTCACGGCGTGGCGAGTTTACTTGGGGTTTGGTTATTACTGCCGCACTGTCAACGCCTATCTCAAGCCACTTTATACCATCATACAAAGGAAGATATATTGTGTATTCATGCATCTTACCGTCAAGATTATCAACATACTTTTTATTGTTGATAGAATCTTTACCAGGAATTGAAGTAGCCACAAAGTGCCACGTTCCATCGTCATGGCGAGTATACAAGTCGGTTCCTTTTGTTCCTGTATCAGCCATATGGTTCATATGGAAATTGTTGGTGAGTTCATACTTTACACCAATGGCGGTACTATTAGTTGCAAAACGAACAGCAATACCAGCGCTATTCTCAACCACATAACGTAGTCCCTCACGCAAAGTGTCACTTAACTGTTTGGGGAGACGAGTAAATGGGGTAGTGCTATCCTCAAAACCCTTATTAATCAAAGTAAAGTCAAGAGAATTATAATACCTCATCTTATCCAGATCGGTAGCATGCACATTAAGGCATTGCAATACAACCAACAGTGCAAATAATATTTTATAAATGCAATTTTTCATTAGTCTTTAATTTCGGGATAGGGTTTGTCAACTTCTTTTTGGAAGGGAACTTTCTTGCCTTCAAGTACAGCCTTCAGATATGGTTTCAACTTTTGTGCATAGTAATAGAAGCCAATATCAGTAAGGTGTATGCCATCAACTGTACCATCATTGTTTGGACCATAAAGATTTTTGCGGTCAATATAGTATAAATTGTTGGGATTTTCAGCTTTAAGCTTTAAGTAGTTCTTGTGGAATTCATAGTTCTTTTGGGGCAAATACTTGCTATAGAATCCGCTATACTTCTCATAACTATATTGTTGGCCTTCAACCATAAAGATTGGTACATCAGGACGAGCTTTGCGAATGATATTGATGAAATCATATGTAAGCGAGTCACACATGTTCTTTGTACAGTTAGGAATTGGATCGATGATGAAAGCAGCTACATCAAGAATTGTTGCCATAGCACGAGCAACACAATTGTCCATCTTGCCTTCGCCGCTGAATCCCAGATTTACACATTCAATGTCAAAATCACGTTGAAGTATGCTAGTTGCAACCATACCTGGGTGTGTTGCACAACCGCCTTGCAGGATACTTGTGCCATAGAAAACAAATTTCTTACCTTGCTTGGGACTATTGACCATAGGTTGAGTGATAGTCGCAGTACTATCAACACCAATCTCAAGCCAGCGAACACCATCAT